>JBEDDY010000154.1:0-11378 GCA_041176025.1 Actinomycetota bacterium
AAGCTGGCGTCGGCACCATTGGTCGAGATCAACGACAAGGTCATCCGTGTGACGGTGGAGACGAGAATCGCTGGTGTCACCCCGTTTCTCCCGCATGTTGTCCGGAGATCGGTGGAAGCACGACGTGAGTCCTACGTCCGTGAGTCCGACCGATGACCGGCCACCGAGGGTCAACGACGGTCGAGATGGTGCTCCTGGCGCCGCTGCTCGGACTTGTGCTGTCATTCGTGACGAGCATGGGACGACTGGTCGATGCGACAATGACAGTACGGGGTGCGTCAGAGCGTGCCGCCCGGGCGACATCCATGGTGGCCGAACAACGAATGAGCGTGGTCGGTTCGACGACGGCGCTCTCCGAGCTCCGATCCAGCACATCGTGTGTCCGTCCGCGTGTGTCTGTCTCACACACCGCTAGTCGCTCGCCCCGCACGGTGACCGTCAAGGTCACATGTTCCGTGAACTTCGCGGGAGTGGTTGCTGTGCTCCCGTTGCCGCGTTCCGTCAGCTTCTCTTCGTCGGAGGTGATCGATGTCTTCACCTTCCGCTGAAGAGGCAGGGTCGCTCTCGGCCTTCACTGTGTGCGTCATTGGCGCGCTGTTGAGCCTCGGGTTCTTCATGTTCGACAGTGGGCACTACATCGACACGTACTTGAGAACCTCAGGTGTGGCAGAGAATGCCGCACGCATCGGGGCACAGAGCGTCACGGGAATCAGGGCTGGAAGTCCGCGTGTCGACCATCGTCTGGCATCGAATCAGGCTCGAGAGTATCTCCGGGTCGAGGAATTCTCCGGAACCGTACGGGCAAGTGGATCAAGAGTGACAGTGACAGTGACGGCTATTTGGTCACCACGCTTGATGCGAGTCATCGGAGACAGACGAATCGTGGTCACGAGGACAGCCGAGGTCATTGATCAATGAAATCTTCCCCCTTCGACGCGGACAGGGTGCGGGTGGTGGTTGGCATGACGTTGGTGGTTCTGTGTGCACATCTTGGAACATCGGCCCTTGTGGACAGACTCCGCCGAAATGTGGGGTGGATCAGATTGCGCCCATGGGCAAGGGTCATTGGTGCGGGGTCGGCGGTTGCGGTCACGGCAGGTGTTCCGCTCGTTCCTTCGCCTGCTGTGACAATTCCGGTGTCTGATGTGGTCACGCCTGCCGTTGCCGCGGCTGTTCTTCGTCGGATCCTGGAGATACGGCGGGTGCAGCTCGTCAATGCCCGCAACGGTGCACTTCCGGGACGGCTGGGAGAGACGGACCAGCAGCTTCTTGCATCCGTGGTGCGTCAGTCCAAGCTGCACACTTTCGGAGCCGACGGTTCTGACATTGCTGCCGTTCAGATGCCAGCACGTGTGACGGATCTTCTGGCGGCAGTCGAAGACAATGTCGTGCTTGATACAGCCACGAAAGGAACACCTCCTCGTGATTGGTCTCTCATGGTGCGTTTGGTGGGTGAGCCTGTGCTCGAGGACAGAAGTGGTCGAAGGGCGGTGTTCGGAAAGAAGAAGTCCATCGAGTTGCTCGCTTGGATGGCTCTGAATCGTGATCGCTCCACCCGCAGTGCCGCACGCACTGCACTGTGGGATGTCGACGTGGCCGGTTCCACTTTCTCCACGATCGTGTCCGACATGCGCCGGGCAATGAGGGTCCTGTCCTCTGATCAACTCGAGAACGATTGGTCGCGGGCAACACACACCGATGTCCTCCCGTTGTCGAGGAGAGTGGTGACTGATGTTGAGATCATCGAGGGAAGCCTGCGTTCGGGATCACTGTCGGAGATCATGAGCGGGCTCCGACTCGTCCGTGACATGCCCTTCGCCGGGACGGCTTACCTCTGGGCCGACCTCGATGGATCAACCACCAGAATCGTGATGGTGGTAGTGAAAGCCGTGTGGCGAGCGATAGAGCTTGCCGCAGAAGTGGATGACCGCGACGCCGCCATGTCGGCAATCTCCATCGGTCTCAGGGTCTTGCCGGGTGATTCTGAACTGCTTGACATGCAGGCTAAGTTGGCGAACATACGAGTGAAAACCGTGTTCAAGCCCATCTAGAGGACACTCGGCACTCATGGACGCAGGAAGTTGAGAGTCGTGGTGGCCGCAAAATTCGGAAGTGTTGTTGTGGGGCTGATGATTTCTGGCTCGGTCGTCGTCGCGGGATCCCAGGCACATGCCGCGAAGGTATCGAAGCCAGCCGCCCCTGTCATCATCAAGGTTTCTCCGATTGCCCGATCGGGAAAGCTGGTGAAGATTCGTGTGTTGATCGAGCGGCCACTCACCAAGGTGACGAATACGGTCGTTCGGACTTCAATGGGTCCGTCCTGCACCATCAAAGGTTCTGGAACGTCGTGCGTCATATCCAAAGTGAATTACCGGTGGTCCATGTCAGTCACCGCGTATTCGTACAACGGTCGGATCAAGGGCGCGTCGTCGAGCAAGGTGAGACTTGTTGCCACATCCACTTGGCTGCGGGACGGGTATGACATCTCCGGAGTCAAGTTCCCCGCACCGACCAGCTCCCCGAGTAACGGTCGGCTTCTCGGCACGGCATCGAAGTGGACCAAGTTCCAGGCTCTGAAGCGCAGCGGAGTCTCATCAGCCGGTGTTCGCCAGGCTCGGCCCGCAGTTGCAGGCACGGACGTGGTGTTCCAGGTCTCCGGTGCGGTTGCACTGGCGCTTTCCACCGCGTCAGGTTCGTGTGGCACCAATTCCACCGGTCAGGCAGGTTGTGCAGTCGCTGTGGCGGCAGACGGGTCGAATCCATCGCTGTTCGCGGCGGGCAGTGCCACGCCATCCGTCCGTGATTTCCATTCGGCCCCGAATGGCAAGTTCTATGTGGTCTTCAGTTCGATGACCATACTTGTGTCCGGCGGCCGGTATTGCGTGTTTGCCGAGGTCAACCTGGACACCGGCATTCCAACGTGTGTCGACGAAGAGATGTCGAGCGTCTCCATGGGGATGGGCTACTCGTTCGGCTCCTCTGCGAACGGGAACCCGACCATTCAATTCGATGATGCCGGCAACGTGTACTACTCGGGTCAGGCGAACTCGGGTTCGTTCGGGTTCACCCTGCGCAAGAAGGTCGGTTCGACAGTCTCGACTCTTGTGAACGACAACATCACAGTGCGTGATTTCCTGGTGCTGGGTGACGGGTCGATTCTGCTCAGTGGATCCACCACCAGCACACAGTCTTGGTGGATCAGAAAGCTGTCCCCGAGTGGAGCAATCACCACCCTCGTCAATGGCGCCCAGGCCAATTTCCTCCGAAAGTTTGCCGATGGGAACATCTACTACGGCGTTATGGCGACTGGTCCGGGAACTTCGTCGGCGGTGTACCGATATCTGGTGACCGACGGAAAGGTGGATGACATGGCATGGATCGCGACGGCCTGGTCGGGCGCCGCAATCGCAAGCCGCAATGATGTGTCTGTCGTGTGTCAACAGCACGTGGGCAACACCACGGTCTGGTCCACCTTCTGTCAGCTGTCAGGTGCTCATGTAAAGAACTCTTTCAACCTGGGCAACACCACAACAATCGCTATTGCTGGAGGCGTGGGCATGCAGTCAACCACCCTGATGCAGTATTACCCCACCGTCCAGAAGGAACCCACGGTGGTGCAGAACATCACTCTGGCCTATCAGGCCGGGTCAAAGATCGTCCTTGCGGGCCTTGATGCGGCTGCCAAGAACATCATCACAGTGGTTGACCCAACGACCCATCAGGAGGTGGTGATCTTTGACGGATCAAACGAGGTGGAGGTGTACTCAATCGGGTTCGTGCCTTCCACCGGCAAAGTCATGTTCAATGGGCTGAGCTTTGCCACAGGCAAGATCATTGTCGGGGACATCACCATCCCGTAGTGATCTGTTGGGGATAGCGTTCCTGCCATGTTCGGACGCAAGAACGCAATGATGGTCACCGCTGACATGGCCCTGCCGGGCCGTACCGACCAGACCATGCCGGTGCCCGAGGAACACTTCGAACTCGGCACGCCACTGCTGGGCCCGTGGCCCGCAGGTTTCGAGACCCTCGTCGTGGGCATGGGTTGCTTCTGGGGAGCCGAGCGCAAGTTCTGGCAGGCGCCCGGAGTTCATTCCACGAACGTCGGGTACGCCGGCGGCTTCACCCCGAACCCGTCCTATGAAGAGGTGTGCAGTGGTTTCACCGGCCACACCGAAGTGGTGATGGTGGTGTGGGACCCGTCAAGGACGAGTCTCGAGAACATGCTGCGCGTGTTCTGGGAGAATCACGACCCCACGCAGGGCCACCGCCAGGGCAACGACATCGGCACGCAGTACCGCAGCGCCATCTACTGGGCAAATGATGCACAGCGTGTCGCCGCTGAGACATCACGAGACAGGTTCCAGGCACAGTTGACACCAGCCGGTTACGGCGAGATCACCACGGAGATCGCACCGCTCGGTGATTACTTCTACGCAGAGCCGTACCACCAGCAGTACCTCGGCAAGGTGCCGAACGGGTACTGCGGACTCGGCGGCACGGGCGTCAGCTGCCCGGTGGGCCTTCTCTCCTGACGACTAGTCGACGAAGCTGACCTGGCCAGCTGCCCGCAACTGCTCATCTGTGGGCTTGCGGAACAGCACGATCATCACAAGACCGGCAAACAGGTAGATGGCTGCCATCAACTGCCATGCTCGGTCGAAGTCGGTGAAGACGGACGGCGTGAACACCGGCGGGGTCTTCATGCGGGCAGCTTCCTCGAGGATGCGCGACACCGAGATGACCATCGATCCCGCGAGAGCGGCACCGAGAGCCGAACCCACCTGGCGCATCGTGGTGTTCAGCGCAGAACCCATCGCGAAACGGGCCGGCGGCAGGAAGGCGCTCGCGGCGGCGGACAGGGTGGACATGCTGCACCCGACACCGGCGCCAGTGATGATCATCCACGGCAGGAGCCCCGTCAGGTAGTTCGGGGTTGGCGCCACCTGCAACGAGAACATCAAGGTGCCGAAGGAGAGCAGCACCGAACCGAGCATGAGCACCCTGGCGTGACCCCACTTCATTGCCATACGGCCCATGGGTGCGGCGAGAATCGCAGCTGTGATCGGCCCGGGGGCGATGGCGAGACCGGACTTTGCGGGGCTGTAGTGCCAGACGGCCTGCAGCCACTGCGTGTTCAGCAGCCACATGCCCAGGAACCCGACGGAGAAGAACAGGCCCGAGATGTTGGCGGCCACCACGAACGGCAGCTTGAAGAGCGACAGATCGAGAAGAGGGTCCTTCACGGAGCTGCACCGCTGCACGAAGAGGGCGAGAAGAACGACGCCGACGAGGAGTGATCCCATCGTTCGTGAATCGATCCATCCCCAGTCTCCGCTCTGGACGATGGCAAGGGTCACGAGTGCGACACCGGGGAATCCCAGAGCAGTACCGACGAGATCGACGTTCTTCGTTGCGTTCGGGTCCTTGCTCTCGTGGAGGATCCTGGAACCCACGTACAGCGTGAAGATGCAGAACGGCACGTTGATGAAGAACATCCACCTCCAGCTGAGGGCATCCACCAGCAGACCACCGGCCGAGGGGCCAGCCGCGGCGGCGAGACCACCAACTGCGCCCCAGATGCCGATTGCGACGGTGCGCTTCTCCACCGGGAACTCGGGGAGAACGAGTGCGAGTGAGGCCGGGGTGAGCTGGGCACCGCCGAGTGCCTGGATGATTCGTGCGGCGATCAGGAGCGGGGCCGACGGTGCGAGTCCGCACAGGACAGAGCCGATGCTGAACAACGCGAGACCGCGGAGGAACGACCGCTTGCGACCGTTCACGTCGGCGAAACGACCGGCGGTCAAGAGGCCCGCGGCGTACGCAATGTTGTATCCGGAGAAGACCCATGTGAGGAGAGTCGGGTGGCCGAGGTCAGCCTGGATGGAGTTCTTTGCGACCACCACGATGCTCGTGTCGAGCGACACCAGGAAGGTGGCGATGGCGGTGAGGCCGAGCACCTTGTAGGCACGCGAAAGGTCAGGCTTCTGTTCGTTCATTGGGTCCCCCTCGGACGTGTCCACGCTAGTGGTGAACTTCCGTTGACAGCGAGATGAACGGTCTGTGTCTAGGCCCAACCGTTTCGACGGATGTGCTCACCGTCGGCATTCCGTGGTCGACCGCGCCAACGAACGGCGCCGGGTGTCTCGCTCAGCTTCGCGATGAGACCCTGCATGGGGGTGCCGTCCACGTTGATGATGGCACCGCGTTCGGCATAGTGCGGGTCGTTTGCGATGTCCTCCATCGTCATGATGGGGCCGGCAGCGGCGTCAGCCTCCGACATTTGGGTCAGCGCCTCCTCCTGAGTTCGCACGGCGCACCAGTCGCGCATTGCGCCGTCGAGAACCTCGCGGTTCTCGACACGTGCACCGAACGTCGCGAACCGCTCGTCCCCCTCGAATCCGAGGAGTGCGACCACGCGTGCGGCGATCGAGTCGCTGCTTGCGGAGATGCCGATGTACTTGCCGTCACTGCAGCGGTACACACCGCGCGGCACGGTGTACGGGATGCCGGACCCGAGTCGTTCCTGCAGTTCGCCGCGAGTGAGCCACACGCTCATCAAGGGGCCCATCAGGTGGAAGATGCTCTCCAGAAGCGACACGTCGACGACCTGGCCCTTGCCGCTGTGAAGTGCGACCATCGTCGCGAACGCACCGACGAGGCCGGTCACCTCGTCCGTGAGCGCGAACGCGGGGAGCATCGGCTCGCCACCGGGCTGTCCGCTGATCGCTGCGACGCCCCCCATGGACTCTGCGATCGACGCGAAACCCGGACGTGGGGCGTACGGGCCCGTCTGGCCGAAACCCGTGATGCGTGTGATGACGAGTTTCGGGTTGCGCGCGAGCAGAACGTCAGGCGCGAAGCCGAGCCGTTCGAGGATGCCGGGACGCAGGTTCTCGATCAGGACATCCGCACCGTCGATCAACGTGAGGAAGACTTCCTTGTCGGCATCGTCCTTCAGGTCGAGGTCGATGGTGCGCTTGTTGCGGCTGACGAACCGCCACCACAGTCCCTCGCCGTCGGCGGGGTCGCGCCAGGCCATGTTTCGCAGGCTGTCTCCGGTGTCCGGTCTCTCGATCTTGATGACGTCGGCACCGAAGTCACCGAGGTACCTCGCACAGTTCGGTCCGGCGAGCACGGTGGACAGGTCGATGACGCGCAGACCCGCGAGTGCCTGCGCCGGCATGGATCAGAACCCGGGACGCGGACGGCGCACGACGTGCTGCGTGGCCCACCAACGGCCGCTGAAACGCCAGCCGACGTTGACGCGGCCGTCGGTCTGTGCAGATTGTGCAACGGGCTGGGGCCACATCATGGTGACCGCAGCCGCGATCGCTGCGGCCTCCTCCTCCGAGGGAACCGGGGAGATGGAACCGATGTTGACGGTGCTCATCGCCGGACCACAACGGACTTGGCGACCTTGTCGTGCCACGTCTGCTTCTTCGGGTCCCACAGCATCCAGAGGTAACCGAGCAGCAGAACGAGACCGGAGACGTAGCTCATGATGATGCGGAAGACGGCGCGCTGGGTGCCGATGAACGAACCGTCCTGCTCGTCGATGATGAGGACTCCCAATTTGGCCCGCCAGGGTGAACCGCCGAGCTCGCCCGTCTTGCGCGCGAGAACGTAGACCCCGATGACGAACGACAGGACATTCAACAGGTCGTCCGCACTGTCGCCGGTGAACAACGTGAGAACGGAGATGGGGAGCGTGACCACCCAGATGTACACGGAGTCCACGATGTGGGCCGCGAAACGGATCCAGAACCCTGCCTTGTCGTTGTGCTCCATTGACGGGCGGGGCGGTGGCGGTGGTGCCCAGTTTCCTTCGAATGAACTCATGGTCTTCTCCTAGAGCGGCATGTTGCCGTGCTTGCGGCGCGGCAGTTCCTCGCGCTTGGTGCGCAGCAGACGGAGGCCGGCAACGACCTTCTTGCGGGTGTCGGCCGGGTCGATCACGTCGTCCACATAGCCACGTTCGGCGGCCGCGTACGGATTCGCGTACTTCTCGGTGTACTCGGTGATCAGTTCGGCGCGGCGTGCGACCGGGTCGGCAGCCTGCTGCAGTTCGCGCTTGTAGACGATCTCGACGGCACCCTGCGGGCCCATCACAGCGAGCTCCGCGGTCGGCCACGCGTACGCGAGGTCCGCACCGATCGACTTCGAGTTCATCACCACGTACGCGCCGCCGTATGCCTTGCGCGTGATGATCTGGATGCGCGGCACCGTGGCCTCGCAGAACGCGTAGAGCAACTTCGCACCGTGGCGGATGATGCCCTCGTGCTCCTGGTTCACGCCCGGCAGGAAGCCCGGGACGTCGACGAACGTGAGAAGCGGGATGTTGAACGCGTCGCAGGTGCGCACGAAGCGGGCGGCCTTCTCGGAACTCTCGATGTCGAGAACGCCGGCGAATGCCATCGGCTGGTTGCCGACGACTCCGACGGTCATGCCGTCGACGCGCGAGAAACCGCAGACGATGCTCTTCGCCCAGTGCGGGAAGTACTCGAAGAACTCGCCGTCGTCGACGACCTCGCGGATGACCTTCTTCATGTCGTACGGCTGGTTCGGCGAGACGGGAAGGATGTCGCGCAGCATGTCGCACGAGCGCTCCGGGTCGTCGGCGGTCTCGACGGCCGGCGGCTCCTCCAGGTTGTTCGTGGGCAGGAACGACAGCAGGAAGCGGACATCGTCCAGGCACGACTGTTCGTCATTCGACATGAACGTTGCGACACCTGACTTCGACGAGTGGCTCATTGCGCCGCCGAGTTCCTCCAGTGTCACGTCCTCGCCGGTCACGGTCTTCACCACGTCCGGCCCGGTGATGAACATGTGGCTGGTTTCCTTCACCATGAAGATGAAGTCGGTCATGGCCGGCGAGTACACGGCGCCACCTGCGCACGGCCCGAGAATCACCGAGATCTGCGGGATGACACCCGATGACTGCACGTTGCGGTGGAAGATGCCACCGTACGACGCGAGCGACACGACGCCTTCCTGGATGCGTGCGCCTGCACCGTCATTCAGACCGACAACCGGCGCTCCGACCTTGAGCGCGAGATCCATCAGCTTGTGGATCTTCTCCGCGAACACCTCGCCGAGCGCACCTCCGAACACGGTGAAGTCCTGGCTGAACACGAAGACCTTGCGTCCCTCGACCGTTCCCCAGCCGGTGATGACACCGTCGGTGTAGGGACGTTCCTCCAGGCCTGCGGCGTGTGCCCGATGGCGGGCGAGCATGTCGAGCTCGTGGAACGAGCCCGGGTCGAGCAGGTAGTCGATGCGCTCGCGGGCAAGCATCTTGCCCTTGCCCTTGTGGCGCTCCACGGAACGCGGGCTGCCCGCGTTGAGGGCCTCCTGCTGGCGGCTGCGGAGGTCGTCGATCTTGTCCTGCATTGAGGAAGCGGCGGTGTCTGTCACGTGCCAAACGCTACTTGTCGCACCACGGTGAACGCCCATCTCGGGCGCCGAATACGGGGCTCAGCCCTGTGGAACCGTTGTGGTTGTGGTGTCCACGGCCACCGTGGTGGTGGTTGCCGTGAGGTTCTTGTTCGCCAGGGTGGTGACCGTGACCCCGTCGGCAATGACGAAGGTCCCCTTCAGGGGAACGAGGTCACCGGTCGTGGTGGTTCCCTCGACGGTGACGGTCCAGTCGCCGGGGGCCAGCAACTTCATGCCCATGTCCTCGTTCAGGACTGCGCCACCGGGGCGCGTGATCGGCACGAACACCTTGATGCCACTGAAGGACGGGTTCTTCGGCATCAACGAGACCGTGAAGTTCTGTATGCGCTTCGGCCCGAACAACTCGATCAGCAGCTTGTTGTTGCCCACGTTCCCCGGTGTCAGCGAGACGCGCACGTGGAAGTCGTCCTTGCCCACCATGTCCTGGACGATCGCGTACTGCACCTTCGGGCCCTTGTCGCGTGCGACCACGTAGGGCGGGCGCATCGACATCAGCATGCTGGAGCACGCGAGCACCGCGATGCTGAGGGCGAGTTCGATCCCCACCGGACCCTTCAGACGCCACACGACCTTCTGGTTCAGGCTGCGCGCCGTCGTCATACCGCGCAGGATGAACTGCCGGACGGCATTGCCCACGACCACCATCGCAGCGACGACGAGCACCTTCAGCAGGATCATGCGACCGTGACCGCTGTTGATGATGCTGAACCCGTCGAGTCTGTAGACCTGCACGATTCCCGTCACCGCGATGCCGACGGTGAGAAGAACCGCGACGCGTGCCCATCCCTTGAGTGCGTGCACGAGGTCGGTGTCCCCGGGCCCGAACAGCACGACCCGCCAGATCAACGCGAGTGAACCGACCAGCATCATCGTGAATGCCATGTGCAGGATCGCCATCACGAAACCGACGATCAACATGCGGCCGGATGCGCGGTCGAACCCGTACGAGAGCGCGAGACCGATGAATGCGCCCGCGGTGAAGGGCACGTTGGTGGGTTCGAAGATGCGGGCCGGGATCCACGCGAAGTAGGCGAGCATCCCCACAGCAACGATCCGCAGGATGAGGGCACGACCTTCGTTCGTGTCGAGCAGTGAGAACCACGCCGTCGGGAGGAACGAACCCCCGATCGAGCGCGATGACTCGGCCGCCGTCGTCAAGGAGACGAGCAACGCCATCGAGGTGACGCCGGCGATCGCCACGATGCGGAAGTACCTCTCCGTGATGCCGTACTCCACGCCCTCCACCCACACGAACCGGATGAACAGCAGGCCTCCGAAGAGGGCACTGACGGCGAAGAACGCCAGCCACCGCGCCAGTCCGATGGGACCCCCGAGTCGAGCCGGGGCCTTCTCCGTCGGGGTCACCGTCTGTCCGGGGACGGTTGTCTGGCCTGGGGTCGAACCCGCGATGGTGGTGGTTGTCGGCTGGGTCTGCGACTCGAAGTTGAAGCTGCCGACGGACCCATCGGCGAGTTTCCAGCTGACCGTGCAGGACCCGTTGTTCAGCACCTGGGTGAGCGCCGCCGAGACCGTGACACCGTCGGCACCCAGCTGCGGCGTCCCGAGACCGATGAGGCGTCCCGAGCAGGTGAGCGCGAGGCCCATCTGGGCGATCTGTTCGGCGGTGCCTGCCGGTGCGACGAACCGCAACTGCAACTGAGTGGGAGCGACAGTGACGATCTCGTTGGCCGTGGGACTCGATGACTCGAGGGAGTTGGACCCTTCGGCAAGGGCGCCGGCCGACCCCATGCACACGGCGCCGACCAACGCGACGAGAAAAACGAGCAAACGACGCATGGGTGTGAAAACGGTAGTCAAGGTGACGGTGGCGCGCCTCGCAATCCCGGGAGAACTTGCTCTCTTCGTTGTGTTGCAGGCGATTGGTAGGGTCAGACCCGATGGCCACACAGTCCCTCTAC
>JBEDDY010000155.1:0-3026 GCA_041176025.1 Actinomycetota bacterium
ATGCCACCCCGAACGGTCGTCTGCGGCTTGATGCCGTGGCCCGCTACCTGCAGGACGTGGCCAACGACGACGGCCGGGACGCCGACTGGAGCGACCCGCACTGGTGGGTGGTGCGCAGGACTGTGATCGACGTCCGCACGTTTCCTGTGTACCTGCAGGAGGTGGACCTCACCACGTGGTGTGGCGGCACTGGTTCCCACTGGGCCGAGCGGCGCACCCGCATCGCGTCTGTCGACGGTGAGGTTCTCGTCGACGCTGCCGCTCTGTGGGTGCATGTCGACGAGGAGTCACTGCAACCGAGCCGCGTTCCCGAAGACATCATCGGGGTCCTCACGAAGTCGGCGGACGACAGGTCAGTCGGCGCGCGATTGCTGCTAAAACCGAAGGAATTCGACGCGGCTGCCGCAACCCCGTCGACGTGGCCGTTGAGGTTCAGCGACTTTGACGCCGTGGGTCACATGAACAATGCCGCGTACTGGGAGGTGCTCGAGGAGCACATGGTCACGGACATGGCCGCACGCAACGATGTGCGCGCGGTGGTCGAGCACGTCATCCAGGTGGAACCCGGCCAGTCACTGTCGCGGAGCACACTCGTCAGTGACGGCGTCGCAATCCGAATGTCCGTGGGTGAGGCAATCCACGCGACAGCGTGGTTGGGGCAGTTGTCGGACTGACGAACGTCAGTGCCTGATCACGTACTCGAACACGCCGTCATTGTCGCGCTGTTCGAAATCCCCGAGGATCCGCAGGTGCTCGAGATGCGCGTACGCCTCGCTGTCGGCCATCGAACCCTGTGCACGCGGCGAGAAGAGGTGCCGGGCGAACTCGTTCACTGAAGCGGGCCGGTCGTAGTCAATGCTGATGTCGCGGATCTTCTGCAGGCGTTCGTGGTGGTGGTCCTTGATCTGTTGCACGCGTTCGCCCGTGTTCGTGAACGGTGTTCCGTGCGCGGGCAGGGACACCTTCACGTCCGACGCGAACGCACCGATCTTGTCGAGTGATTCGAAGAACAGCGTGAGCGGGTCCCCGTGCGCCGTGAGACCGCTGATGTGCGGTGTGATGGTGGGCAGCACGTGGTCACCGCTCAGCAGGGTTCCCGTCTCAGGGTCGAACAGGCACAGGTGGTCGGCGGTGTGGCCCGGTGTGTGCACGGGAATCCACTCGCGACGGGCGAAGGAGACCCGGTCTGCTTCGGAGACCCGCACCGTGGGGGTGGGGGCGCGGAGAAGCCGCGGAAACCGTCTGGCCACCGTGAACTTGAGTCGCCGGCTGAGTTCCATCTTCATGGGCTCACCGCCCCACGGCGGCGGGTCGAACGGGCTGCGCATGAACGTGGCCGCTTCCTCCACCGAGAGGTCCGGGGGTTCGGTCGGGTCGTAGAACGTGCGGAACAGCCGGTGGGTGATGACGTCCGCGCCCGACTCGTTGCGGATGCGCTCTGCGCCGCCGTAGTGGTCGGGATGGCTGTGCGTGACGATGACGGAGTGCACGCGTCGGATCGGTATCCCCATCTGGCGGAGGCGTTCGTTGACCGCGGTCCAGGATTCCTTGGTGGGCATGCCGGGGTCGACGACCGCCACACCACGTTCGTCCTCCATCACGTACATGTTCACGTGGCCCAGGCCGGTGATGTTCGCCGGCAGCTGGGTGCGGAAGATCCCCGGCGCGACCTCCGTGATCTCGTCGGTGGCCTGCAGTTGCTCGGACTTCACCGGCCGGGGCGTCTCGCTCACTTCGTGTCCTTCGGCTTCGGCTCGCGGAATGCCTTCTCGCGGTAGAAGCGCAGTTCGGCGACACTCTCGCGGATGTCGTCCATGGCGCGGTGCGTGCCACCCTTGCCGGGGCGTGCATGCTCGAGGCCGGGGTACCAGCGCTTCACGAGTTCCTTCACGCTGGACACGTCGATGCAGCGGTAGTGAAGCCAGTCCTCGATCTCGGGCATGTACCTGGCGAGGAAGCGGCGGTCCGTGCCGATCGAGTTGCCGGCCAGCGGGACCTTCCCCGGTTCGGGGCTGTGTTTCTTGATGAACTCGAGGGTCCGGCGCATCGCCTCGTCGTGGCTGATGGTGGACGCCTTGATCTCGGGCAGGAGCCCCGACACCGTGTGCATGTTGGTGACGAAGTCGTCCATCGCGGCGAGCGCCTCGTCGGGCTGGAAGATGACCAGGTCCGGGCCTTCCTCCACGATGTTCAGTTCGTCATCCGTGACCAGTGTGGCGATTTCCACGATCACCTGTGTGGCCGGGTCGAGACCGGTCATCTCGAGGTCCATCCAAATGATCATTGAACCAATCTAATTGGGGTGGTTGATTCGGGCAGAGCCGTGTGCGCCCCGTAGTTTGTGGACGTGATCGACATCCAGGTGAAGCGTCTCGACCGGGGTCTCCCGCTGCCTGCGTACGCGCACGAGGGTGACGCCGGCATTGACCTCCACGCCCGCGAGGACATCGTCATCGCCCCGAACGGTGGCCGCACGTTGATGCCCACCGGCATTGCCATCGCCATCCCGAAGGGGTACGCAGGTTTCGTGCTCCCGCGCAGCGGCAACGCCCTGAAGCACGGCCTGTCGGCCGCCAACTCACCGGGCCTGATCGACAGCCTCTACCGCGGTGAGCTGAAGGTCATCCTCCTGAACACCGACCCCACACGGCCGTACCACGTGCATCGCGGCGACCGCATCGCCCAGCTCGTCATCCAGAAGGTGGAAGAGGTGCGCTGGGTGGAAGTGGACGAACTGGACGCGAACGACCGCGGCGGCGGTTTCGGCCACAGCGGCCGCTAGTCCTCGGGGATGAGCGCCAAAGCGGAGATGTTCAAACACACAAAAGCGGTTTCAGATAGTCCTGCTGAACGTGCGACGATGCCAAATGCCGCACCAATGATCACTGTAGAGGGAACATATTTGATTATGGCCCTCGACGGATTACGCCTTGTCTTTCGCAACAGCACAAGCACATGTGACACAGAAACCGCAACGAAGACAATCGCGGCGCCTGTAATTCCAATTGTTACAACGTGAAAAACCA
>JBEDDY010000156.1:0-4363 GCA_041176025.1 Actinomycetota bacterium
ACAACGGCCGTTCGATCCCCGGGACCGCAAACAACACGGTCCAGCCGATGCCGGGTGACGACATCGTGACGACACTCGACAAGACGATCCAGTACCAGATGGACGCCGCGGTCCTCGCGCGCGTGAAGCTGCTCAGCGCGAAGGGCGGCACCGCCATCGCGATCGATTCGCGCACCGGTGACGTCCTGGCGATGACGAACGTCAAGCGCCGGGACGACGGCACGGTGGCAGTTGCCCAGGGCAACTTCGCGGCGGTGGAGGCCTACGAACCCGGTTCGGTGGCGAAGGTGTTCAGCGTCAGCGCCGCCCTGAACGAGGGACTTGTGACGCCCGAGACCGTCCTCACTGTCCCCGGCATCGTGAACATCGACGGATTCCCGATTCGTGACGCCTGGCCCCACGGTCCGCTGGACATGAGCGTGCGCACCATCCTCGCCGAGAGCTCGAACATCGGCACGATGATGGTGGCGGAGAAGGTCGACTTCAAGCGCCAGCACGATTACCTCTCTGCGTTCGGATTCGGCAGGCGCACGGGTCTGAACTACCCCGGTGAGAGCCGAGGCATCCTGAAGTCGGTCAAGAAGACCTATGGAACCGAGCGTTCGACGGTCTCGTACGGCTACGGCTTCGCGGCTTCGCCCCTGCAGATGGTGAGCGCGGCGAACGTCGTGGCGAACGGCGGGACGTACGTGGCTCCCAGGCTCGTCTCTGCGACCGTTGACAGGAACGGCAAGCGCCACGAGGTGAAGGCCTCGGAGACCCGCACCGTCCTGAAGCCGGAGACCGCGGCGACGATGACTGACCTCATGCGCGACGTCGTGTGCTACGGAACGGGTGAGCGGGCCAAGGTGAAGGGCATGGAGATCGCCGGCAAGACCGGCACCGGCTACAAGGTGCAGGCGAACGGCACGTACAACACCGATGCAGGTGGCAGGCGCTACTTCGCCTCTTTCGTCGGTTTCTTCCCGGCAGCGGCACCGCGGGTGACGATGCTGGTGTCGATCGACGAGCCGAGTTCCTCCTCGATCGACCGCTTCGGCGGCACCGCCGCCGCACCGGTGTTCGCGCAATTGGTTCCGACCGTCATGCACGAGATGGGCATCGAGCCGACCGGAACCGACGCGGGCTGCCACGGTCGCGTCGCTCCGAATGTCGGGCACTGATCGGGTGACGCCGTGTCCCGCCGGTCCTTCGCGCCACGTCCACTCTCGGCAATAGCCCTCGCCGCGGGGGTGGTGGTCGACACCGGCCTCGACGTCATGGGTGTGTCGGATGATTCACGCACGGTTGCGGCGGGTGACCTGTTCTTCTGCATCCGTGGTGCGACGTTCGACGGCCATGACGCGGCGCCCGATGCGGTCTCACGCGGTGCAGTCGCCGTCGTCGTGGACCACCGTCTCGATCTCCCCGACGATGTCGTTCAGGTTGTCGTTGCCGACGTGCGGTCCGTCATCGGGCACATGGCGTCGAGGGCGCTCGGTGACCCCGCCTCGCGACTGCGCGTGGTGGGAGTCACGGGTACCAACGGGAAGACGTCGACGGTGTCGTTCATCGGGTCGTTGCTGCGCGGGCTCGGTTGCCCGACGGTCACGATCGGCACGCTGACCGGCGCACGCACCACCCCGGAGGCGATCGATCTCCAGGGTCAGCTTGCCGATGCCGTTGACTCGGGTGCGACCCATGCCGTCATGGAGGTGTCCTCGCACGCACTTGTCATGGGGCGCGTGAACGGCATCCTGTTCGACGTCGCCGCTTTCTCGAACCTCTCGCGGGACCATCTCGACTTCCATGGATCGATGGAGGAGTACTTCGCGGCGAAGCGCCGGTTGTTCGACGCGGCGACGGCACGCGCGGCAGTCGTCAACGTCGACGACGAATGGGGCGATGCACTGGCGGCGAGCCTCGGGATCCCCGTGGTGCGCTGCACCGCGGGGGCTCTCACCGACGTGCGTGTCGGTGTGGACCGGGTGTCCTTCGGGTGGCGCGGTCATCCGGTGGTCGTCGGCGCCGGCGGGTCGTTCGCTGTGACCAATTCCTGCCTCGCGCTCGATGTGGTGGCCGCGCTCGGCTTCCCGGAGGACGACGTCGCGCGTGCATCCTCTTCGATCCGGCCGGTCGAGGGTCGGTTCGAGGTTGTGCCCACCGGGGCCGGGTTCTCGGTGATCGTGGACTACGCACACACGCCCGAGGCGCTGCGCACGGTCCTTTCCTCGGCGCGTGCACTCACGACGGGTCGTCTCGTCGTGGTGTTCGGGTGCGGTGGCGGTCGCGACCGGGGCAAGCGAGCGGAGATGGGCCGTGCAGTCGGCGAGATTGCTGACGCCGCATTCGTCACGTCGGACAACCCTCGCTTCGAGGATCCCGAGTCGATCATCAACGAGGTTCTCGCGGGGATGGTGGGCACGGGATGCGAAGTCGTGAGCATCGTGGACAGGGCCATTGCGATCGAGTCCGCCATTTCGGGTGCCGGAAGTGATGACATAGTGGTCATTGCAGGCAAGGGCCACGAGCCCTACCAGGAGGTCGCGGGTGAGTTCCTCGCGTTCTCCGATGTGGAGGTCGCGCGCAACGCGGTGGCCAGAAGGAGTGGTTCACGGTGATTGCGGTACTCATCGGCGGCGCCGTCTCGATGTTCCTCTCCCTCTTCGGGACCCGTTGGCTGATCTCGTTCTTCGCCAACCTCGGCAAGGGCCAGCCGATCCTCGGATCCGAGGATCACGGTCCCGTCCACCACATGAAGAAGCAGGGCACTGCGACGATGGGCGGCATCGCCATCCTGGTGTCGGCCTTCATCGGGTGGTCGGCAGCCCACCTCCGCGGGGGCATCGCGTTCTCCGACCAGGCCATGATCATGTGGGCAGGGGTGCTCGTGCTGGCATTCATGGGATTCCTCGACGATTTCCTGAAGGTCCGCAAGTCGCACAACCGCGGCATCCTCTGGAAGAAGAAGGGCTACATCACCTTCGGGCTCGTGTTGCTCCTGATGACGTGGCTCCTTCTCGGGACCGGCGTCAGCGAGAACCTGTCGTTCACCCGGTTCGACCTTCCCGGCTGGAAACTCGCACCTGCGCTGTGGGTCGTGTGGACGGCGTTGATGGTGTGGTCCACCACCAACGCGGTCAACGTGACGGACGGACTGGACGGCCTCGCCGCGGGTTCGGCACTCTTCGGTTTTCTCGCGTTCACCGTCATCGCGTACTGGGCATTCAGGAATCCCGACGTGTACCACCTCGTCAACCCGCTCGATCTCGCCGTCTTCTCCGCGGCAATGGCCGGGGGTTGCGGCGGGTTCCTGTGGTGGAACGCCGCCCCGGCACGGATCTTCATGGGAGACGTGGGCGCGCTCGGCCTGGGCGGGGCACTGGGTCTCCTCGCGGTGACCACCAACACGCACCTGCTTCTCCCGTTGATCTGTGCACTGAACGTGATGGAAGCGGGTTCCGTCGCCATCCAGATGGGCGTCTTCAAGGCTTCCGGTCGCAAGCGCCGCCTGTTCCGCATGTCACCGATTCACCATCACTTCGAGCTCGTCGGCTGGCCCGAGACCACGGTGATCATCAGGTTCTGGATCATCTCGGGGCTGTGCGTGGCCGCAGCCGTCGGCATCTTCATCGCCGACTTCACCTCCATCGCCGACAACTTCGCGGGCGGCAATTGATGGCCGTTGCCGCCGTGCACGGCCTGGCGGTCACCGGACGGGCAGTTGCGGAGGCGTTCACGCGCCGCGGATACGGGGTGCGGGTCGCCGACGACACCCCCACCGCGGACCATGCCCGCTTCGCAGAGGCAATCGGAGCATCGGTCCACGATGTCTCGACGGCCGGGGGAATCGGCCATTTCCTGGACGGTGTCGATGTCCTCGTCCCGGCCCCCGGTGTCCCGCCGCACAGTGCCGTCATCATGGCTGCACTGTCCGCCGGTGTGCCGGTGAGGTCAGAGATCGACCTCGCCTACGAGTGGGAACAGGCCCGCGCACACGGCGGGCGGCCGGTCCTCGGTGTGACCGGCACGGACGGCAAGACAACAACGACGATGATCGCTGCCCACCTGTTGCGGTCGGCTGGCCTGCGTGCGGAGGAAGTGGGGAACACCGACATCCCGTTCATGGCCGCGGTGGACGACGAAGCGATCGACGTCTTCGTCGTCGAGTGCTCGAGCTTCCGTCTCCAGTACACGGAGGCATTCCGGTGCCACGCTGCGGTGTGGCTGAACTTCGCTCCCGATCACCTCGACTGGCATCCGACACTCGAGCACTACCGCAGCGCGAAGGAACGCATCTGGGCACATGCCAGAACCACCGACGTCGCGGTTGCACCGTTCGTCGACCCCTCGATCGTGGACGCGGCAGGACGCAGCGGCGCAC
>JBEDDY010000157.1:0-6749 GCA_041176025.1 Actinomycetota bacterium
GCCCCGAGCTCCGCGGTCGGCGGGTCGACGATCGCGAGGATGCGCGAGCGTGCCTCCTCCACCTTCGCGTTGTCCGGCGAGCCGATGGTGACGATGCCGACGGCACCGTCGTCGCTGACGGCGATGTCCGCACCGGTCTCCTGCTGGATCGTGTTGATGACCTTGCCCTTCGGCCCGATGACCTCGCCGACCTTGTCGAGCGGGATGGTGAAGGACACGATCTTCGGGGCCGTGGCCGCGACCTCGGGACGCGGCGCGGACAGCGCCGTGTTCATGTTGTCGAGGATCGCCATGCGTGCGTCACGGGCCTGCTGCAGTGCGGCCGCCAGGACGTCGGCGGGGATGCCGTCGATCTTGGTGTCCAGCTGCAGCGCAGTGACCGCGTCGGCGGTGCCGGCGACCTTGAAGTCCATGTCGCCGAAAGCGTCCTCCGCACCGAGGATGTCGGTGAGGGTGAGGTACTTGCCCTCGGCATAGATGAGACCCATGGCGATGCCGGCGACGGGCGCCTTGATCGGCACGCCGGCGTCCATCAGCGAGAGGCTGCTGGAGCAGACCGACGCCATGGAGGTGGAGCCGTTCGAGGACATGACCTCGCTCACGAGACGGATCGCGTAGGCGAACTCCTCCTGGCTGGGCACCACCGGCAGCAGGGCACGCTCGGCGAGAGCACCGTGGCCGATCTCGCGGCGCTTCGGCGAACCGACGCGGCCGGTCTCGCCGTTCGCCCAGGGGGCCATGTTGTAGTGGTGGATGTAGCGCTTCTCGTTGTCCGGGCCGAGCGTGTCGAGCATCTGGTTCATGCGCGGCATCGCGAGGGTGCACACGTTCATGACCTGGGTCTCGCCGCGCTGGAACAGGCCGGTGCCGTGCGCGGTCGGCAGGATGCCCACCTCGGACGAGACCGGGCGCAGGTCCTTCGGGCCGCGGCCGTCGATGCGGATGCCCTGCTCCACCACGCGCTTGCGCACGAGCTTCTTGGTCAGGCTGCGGACGGCCTCCTTCACGGCCTTCTCCTGGCCGGCGAACTGGCCGCCCTCGCCGCACAGTTCCTTCACGGTCTCGTCACCGGCAGCATCGGTTGCCGCGTTGCGGTCGGCCTTCAGTGCGATGGTGATGGCGCTGGCGAGCTTCGGCGTGGCGACGCGCTCGACGGCGGCGAACACCTCGTCGGAGTAGTCGAGGACGGGCGTGTACGACAGCGGTGCGATCGGGCCCTTGGTGGCGATGACCGAGGCGACCAGACGGCGCTGGAGTGCGATGGACTCCTTGATCCAGGTCTTCGAGGCCTCGAGACCGTCGGCGATGACCGACTCGTTGACCTTCGGGGCACCGGCCTCGTAGTAGTCGAACGACTTCTCGGAGCCGCCGGCCTCGACCATCATGATGGCGACGTCGCCGTTGTCCAGCTCGCGGCCCGCGACGACGATCTCGAACGTGCCGTCCTCGCCCTCCTCGTAGGTGGGGTGCGGGATCCACTTGCCGTCCTGCGAGTACGCCAGGCGCACCGCACCGATCGGGCCCTCGAAGGGGATGCCCGACACCATGAACGCAGCCGAGGCGGCGTTGATGGAGATGACGTCGTGGGGGTTCTGCATGTCCACGCCGAGGATCGTGAGCACGACCTGGGTCTCGTTGCGGTACCCGTCCGGGAAGGCCGGGCGCAGCGGGCGGTCGGTGAGGCGGCAGGTCAGGATGGCCTGCTCGCTCGGGCGGCCTTCACGACGGAAGAACGCACCGGGGATCTTGCCGGCGGCGTAGGCGCGCTCTTCCACGTCGACCGTGAGCGGGAAGAAGTCGATGCCGTCACGCACGGTGCGGGCGGCGTTTGCGGTGGCGAACACGGTGGTGCCGCCGATGGTTGCGACAACTGCGCCCATGGACTGGGTGGCGAGCTTGCCGGTCTCGAACGAGAGGGTCTTGTCGGTGCCCGAAACGGGGCCCGACACGCGAATGGCGTCAGCCATGTGGATACTTCCTTTTTCTGTAGCAACCGAACGTTTCGGGTGCCTGTGTGGTGTATCCGCCAACTTGGCGCCGGTTCCCAGTCAAAGACCCCGCCCCGCCGGATGCGGCCCGACGCGGAATCCTCCACTGACAACCGACAACTTCTTGTCGTCGGCGGAATCTCTATTGTTGCCGACCCGGGGCCGGCAGTTGCGTCTTATCGACGCAGGCCGAGCTTGGCGACCAGTTCGCGGTAACGAGCAATGTCGCGGTCACGGACGTAGTCGAGCATGCGGCGGCGACGGCCGACCAACATGAGCAGACCACGACGGCTGTGGTGGTCCTTCTTGTGGGTCTTCAGGTGCTCGGTGAGGTGGTTGATGCGCTCGGTGAGGAGTGCGATCTGGACGTCAGCCGAACCGCTGTCGCTTGCGTGCTTGCCGAACTCGGCAATGGTGTCCTTCGTAGACATGGATCCTTCTTTCAAAAGGGTCACGCCCCCGCTGTCTGCAGGTGGCATCTCGCGTGCGCCGGGGCCCACGCGGACAGGTCAAGGCTATGAGAACCACCAATGGCTTCCAACCCCGCCGGGATTAGTCTCGACCCCATGTTCACGGGGATTGTGGAGGAATTGGGCCGGGTGCAGGCCCGAAACGGAGGCCGGCTGCGCATCGGCGCCACCGCCGTGCTCGAGGGTTCGGGCCTCGGGGCCTCCATCGCGGTGAACGGTTGCTGCCTCACCCTCGTCGAGTCCGGTGCCGACTGGTGGGAGACCGACGTCACCGACGAGACATACTCGCGCACGAATCTCGGGTCCCTGCAGGTCGGGGATCCCGTCAATCTCGAGCGGCCCATGGCCCTCGGCGAACGCCTCGGCGGTCACATCGTCCTCGGTCACGTGGACGCGGTCGGCGAGGTCGTCTCCCCCGCCCCACGGCTCATCGTGCGCATCCCGCGCGACCTCATGAAGTACCTCGTGGAGAAGGGGTCGTGCACCGTCGACGGCTGCTCGCTCACGGTCTTCAACCTGACGGTCGACACCTTCGAGGTTGCCGTCATCCCGCACACCGCCGAGATCACCACGTTCGGTGCCCGCAAGGCCGGCGACAAGGTCAACATCGAGGTCGACGTTCTCGCCAAGCACGTCGAGCGTCTCATGACGCCTTCCGACTGATGGCCTCCCTCGACGACCTCCGCACGCAGATCGACGCGATCGACAGCGCGATCGTCGACCTTCTCGCCCGTCGCCTCCAGGTCTGCACCGAAGTGGCCGAGATCAAGGCAGAGACGGGTGCGGCGATCATCCAGCCCGCGCGCGTGCGTTCTGTTCTTGCGTCGCGCCGTCAGTGGGCCATCGACAAGGGTGTCGACG
This sequence comes from Actinomycetota bacterium, assembly GCA_041176025.1. Classification (GTDB taxonomy): domain Bacteria; phylum Actinomycetota; class Acidimicrobiia; order Acidimicrobiales; family Ilumatobacteraceae; genus UBA2093. The sequence continues at coordinate 3,320 of JBEDDY010000157.1, forward strand.
CCGACTTCGCGGAACAGATCTTCCGCACGCTGCTCGCCGAGACGCACCGCATCGAGGTTGCCGAATCGCGCGAGGAGCCGGCTCCGCTGAAGGAAGCCGGCACCGACAGCCGCAGCGAGCTCGACACCGTTGCGTGCCGCATCGACCACGTCGTTGTCGCCGTGCAGAACATCGCCGATGCAGCCACGTTCTTCGGCGGCATGGGATTCCGCATCGAGCAGACCGATGACCCGTCGGTGTTGACCGCGGAGGCCGGGGGCGTGAAGGTTGTCCTCGTCGGACCCGACCACAACCCTGCCGTGCGCGACCAGCTCGCCGCCCACGGCTCCGGCGTGCAGCACATCGCCATCGAGGTCCTGAACGCCGGGTTCACACGCGACGCACTCGACGAGGCCGGAGTGCCGCGTCTGACGGACGTCATCGTTGACTCCGACGGCCACGAGCAGGTGTTCACGGTTCTCGACCCGGCCACGGGCGTCCAGCTCAGCTTCATCAGCCGCACCGGCCACCGCGTGCCGATGGGCGCGCACAACGTGCGCGCCATGTTCGAGACCATCGCGGGAAACTCTTCCGACTCCTGACCCACGACCGTGCGCCCGGGCTCGGGCGGATGTAGGGTTTGGACAGCGCGGTTGACTCCGGCGCGGGGGGATTCTCTAGCTCTTTCCTTCTTCGCCCGACCGGCACTGGCACAACCCATCAGTCCGATCACACCTGAAAGGTGCTGTCTTGTCTCGCCAGTTCCCGCGCGAAGAGTTGCTGACGCAACGCCTCGATCCCTCGTACGTCGACCATCTGATGTCGGCGCCGCTCGACCGACTGCTTGCCGAGGCACGCACCGTCCGCGATTCCGCCCACGGCACGCGCATCACGTTCTCGCCCAAGGTGTTCATCCCGCTCACCATGTTGTGCCGCGACAAGTGCGGGTACTGCACGTTCGCACAGCCGCCGGCCAGGCTCGAGAAGCCGTACTTGACGGCGGACGAGATCCTCGCCATCGCACGCCAGGGCGCGCGCACCGGCTGCCACGAGGCGCTGTTCACGCTCGGCGAACGCCCGGAACTGCGCTACGAGGTGGCAGCGAACTGGCTGCGCGAGCACGGGTTCGACTCCACCGTCCACTACCTGCACGACATGGCGAAGCTCGTGCTTGACGAGACCGGTCTGCTGCCGCACGCGAACGCCGGCGCCCTGTACTCCGATGAACTCGCGATGCTGCGGCGCGTGTCGCCCTCCCAGGGGATGATGCTCGAGTCCCTTCGCGACGATCTCGAGTGCCACCGCGGCGCACCGGACAAGGAACCGCAGCGCCGCATCGACACGCTGTGCATGGCGGGCGAGCTGCGCATCCCGTTCACGAGCGGCATCCTGGTCGGCATCGGCGAGACGCGCGCCGACCGCATCGAGGCACTCGAGCTTCTCGCCGCGGCGCACGCGAAGTACTGCCACCTGCAGGAAGTCATCGTGCAGAACTTCCTGCCGAAGGCCGGCACCGCGATGCACAAGGCGAAGCCGTGCCCCGAGGACGAGTACCTGTGGTCGATCGCGGTCGCGCGACTGCTGCTGCCGCCATCGGTCCACCTGCAGGCGCCGCCGAACCTCAGTGACGACTTCGGGATCCTCCTCGATGCCGGCATCGACGACTGGGGCGGTGTCTCGCCCGTGACCGCTGACCACGTGAACCCGGAACGTCCGTGGCCGGCGCTCGACATCCTGCGCCGCGTCACCGAGGACCGCGGTTTCGCGCTCGCGCCGCGCCTCACCATCTACCCGGAGTTCGCGTCCCGGCCCGGCGAGTGGCTCGACGAACAACTTCGTTTCCCCGTGATGGACCGCACCGACGCGGAGTCACTCGGTCGTGACGACCCGGGTGCGGTCTGGCCCGAGCGCGTGACGGCGGCAGATGTCGTGCACGACGGCGCGGAGGTCGTGCTCGTCGGTCACAAGTCCACACAGTGGTACTCGGGCGCGAACGTGAGGCCGCCGGAGCTGATCCCCCACCCGCGACCCGCCGCACGCGGGCGCATCGCGGAGATCATCGACGGTCACCGCGCGGGCCAGGAAGTCGGCCATGACGAGATCGTCGACCTCTTCCGCGCGCGCGGACCCGAGGTCGCGTTGATCGCCGACTACGCCGACGAACTGCGTTTCAACGCGGTCGGCAACACCGTGACCTGGGTGCACAACCGCAACATCAACTACACGAACGTGTGCACCTACAAGTGCAGGTTCTGCGGGTTCTCGAAGGGGCCGATGTCGCTGAACCTCCGCGGCACCCCGTACCTGCTGACGCTCGACGACATCGCGGACCGCGCCGTGGAGGCGGCAGCACTCGGTGCCACCGAGGTGACTCTGCAGGGCGGCATTCACCCCGATTTCGACGGCGACTACTACATCGACGTGACGCGCGCGGTGAAGAACGCCGTTCCCGACATGCACGTCCACGGGTTCACCGCACTGGAAGTGACCGAGGGTGCGCACCGCAACGGCGAGTCGCTGCGCGACTACCTGCAGCGCCTGAAGGACGCGGGCCTTGCATCTCTGCCGGGCACCGCGGCCGAGATCCTCGACGACGACATCCGCGCGATCATCTGCAGCGACAAGGTGAACACCGAGGAATGGCTGGAGTGCCACCGACAGGCGCACTCGATCGGCCTGCACTCGAACATAACGATCATGCACGGCAGCGTGGAGAGCCCGGAATCGTGGGCGAAGCACATGGTCGTCACGCGCGAACTGCAGAAGGAAACCGGCGGCTTCACCGAGTTCATACCGCTCCCCTTCGTGCACATGGCATCGCCCATCTACCTGCAGAAGAAGTCTCGCCGCGGCCCGACGTTCCGCGAGACCGTTCTCATGCATGCCATCGGGCGCATCGTGTACGACGGCCTCATCGACAACGTTCAGGTCAGCTGGGTGAAGATCGGGGTGTCCGGTGCGGTGCAGTTGCTGCAGTCGGGCTGCAACGACCTCGGTGGAACGCTGATGGACGAGAACATCAGCCGTGCAGCAGGTGCCAACCACGGCCAGGGCATGACCGAGGGCCGCTTCGGCGAGATCGTCGCGCCCCTCCGCCGCACGCTCGCCCAGCGCAACACCAGCTACGGGATTCTCACGGGTTCCGTCGGCGACGCAGCGACCGGCGATGACCGGACGTCGGTGGCACACTTGCATCGATGAACGAGACTGAGGTCCGATCGCTCGGGTTGTCTGGTGCCGAATGGCAGGTGCTGTGCGATCTCCTCGGGTTCTCCCTGGCCCCACCGGGCACACGACGCCACGCCGCGGCATCCGCCCGGGAAGAAGCCGAGCGTTCACTTCGGGAGCGCAATGTCGTGTCCCATGACGGCCTGCACGTTGCCGAACCGGTTGCCCTCCTGCTCTTCTCCCTCGCCCACCCGGAGACATCCGTCTGGGCACGGGTGCATGG
>JBEDDY010000158.1:0-2571 GCA_041176025.1 Actinomycetota bacterium
GGCGTACTGGGGATGGTGGTTGCCCAACACGTACAGGCTGAATATGTCCGGGGCCCCGTTGGTGGAGAGACTCGCGCGGGGCCTCGTCGCCAGCGGAAAATTCACCCCCGTGTTGGTTCTCGTCGGCCTGGCTGTGTGGTCAGGCCGACGCCTGTCGACGCGCACTCGACGGACCATCAACGGTGGATCCGCACTTGTTGTCACGATGGCCGCGTACTCGGTGTACATCGGGGGCGATGCATGGGAATCGATGATGCTCAACCGGTTCCACGCCACCGTGCTGCCGCTGGCCGTGTTGGTGGTCGCTGCCGGCACGGGCACTGGGGGCACCCGCGTCCAGAGGGCATGCATCGCGGCGTCGGTTCTCGTCCCGGTCGCGGCAGTATCCGGCGGTCTCACGGTCAACCCGTTCGGGTGGAGCGCAGCCGGGATCGTCCCCCTCGTCATGGTGGTCAGTCTGGTTGGCGTTGCGACAATCGCTGTCGGCATGAGATTCCCGAATGTCCTTCCGGGCCCCGCACTAGTGGTCTTGTTGGTGACGAGTGCCGGACTCCTGCCGTTTGCCCGTGAGGTGCGGTCCGGAAATGTCCTGGGGACGCACACGAACCTCTACGTCACGGAGACGATCGAGACGCTCGACGATTTGGTGGATGACTCGGCGGTCATTGCCAGCGTCTGGGCCGGGGTGCCCGCCTACTACACGTCGAACCCGATGATTGACCTACTCGGAAAGAACGACATGTCGATCGCGCGGTCGCAACCTCACGGGTCCTTCTACCCGGGACACAACAAGTGGAATTATGCGCGAAGTGTCGGGGAAAGCCGGCCTGATGTCGTGTTCCAGACATTCACCCGTGGCCTGGAGCCCGACCTTCACGAGAGGATGCGCTCGTGGGGGTACGGGAACTTCTGCACCGACATCGGGCCCTTCCCCCCTGACGGAGTGTGGTTCATGAAATCGAGCACACGTGTGCACTGGAGTGACCTCACCCTCTGCCCGGCCAACAAGGACCTGGCCACAGGGTCACCCTGACGCATTGCCACCCTCCTCAGGGCTTCATCAGCGACGCGAACCAGCCGTCCGGGTCGGCAACCTCGCCACGCAGTTTCCTCGACACGCGCGCGATGCCGTCACGGCCGGACTGCGGGTACGCGGCGATGCGGTCGGCGAGTTCGTTCGCCCGGCGGAGAACCATGTCGTCCGCCACGACCTCCGTGACGACGGAAAGCCTCAGCAACTCGGCAGCGGGGACGCGGTCCGCCAGGAGCGTCAACCTGTCCGCAACGGAGGGACTGTGGCGAAGGTGCAGCCATGCCTGGTTCATCGGCGCCGCCACACCGATCTGGATCTCGGAGACCTGCAGGAACGACGTCTCGCCCGCCACCACGACGGGCGCGGCAAGAGCGAGGGCCGCGCCGGCGTTGATCGCGTACTTCTCGAGTGCGAGGACGATCGGTGCCGTGCACTTGTAGATCTCTGCGTGCACCGACGGCCATGCGGACAACGGAGCGGGCTTCTGGCCGTCACCGGCGGCCTTCAGGTCGATGCCGGAGCAGAAGAAACCGCCTGCGCCCTGCAGGACCACACAACCCACCGATGGGTCAGCGTTGACACCGACGAACGCGTCGCGCAGTTGCTCGGCAAGCTCCGCGGTGACGGAATTCTTCCGCTCCGGACGGTTCAGGATGATGTTGACGCGGTCGCCCGTGCGCTCGACGAGAACGACGGGCTCCCCCATGTCAGTGTCCGGGCTGGTAGGTGCCGAAGACGTCCCGCAGCGCATCGCTGACCTCGCCGAGTGTGGCGTGGGCACGCAGGGCTTCCTTCATGGGGATGAGCAGGTTGCCGGTGCCGCGGGCGACCGTGCGCACCTCCTCGAGAAGAGCGGTGACCTTGGCCTGGTCGCGGTTCTCCTTGAACTTCTTCAGGCGCGCAATCTGGCCGACCGCAAGGCTGGGATCGATCGGGAAGACGTTCGGCTCGGGCTCCACGTCGACCGTGAACTTGTTGACACCCACGATGACCCGTTCGTCGTCGTCGATGGACTTCGCGTACTGGTACGCACTGTCACCGATCTCGTCCATCTGGTACCCGGACTCGATGGCAGCGACCGCGCCACCCATGTCGTCGATCTTCCGGATGTACTCCCATGCGAGGCGCTCGACCTCGTCGGTGAGCTGCTCCACGAAGTACGAGCCGGCGAGCGGGTCAGGGGTGTCGGCAACGCCGCTCTCGTACCCGATGATCTGCTGGGTGCGCAGTGCGATGCGCGCCGCCTCCTCCGTGGGCAGGCCGAGTGCCTCGTCGAAGCCGTTGGTGTGCAGGGACTGCGTTCCGCCGAGAACCGCGGCAAGCGACTGCACGGCCACGCGGACGACATTGTTCAACGGCTGTTGGGCCGTCAGCGTGGAGCCGCCGGTCTGCGTGTGGAAACGCAGGAGCTTGCTTGATTCCTTTTTTGCGCCGAAACGCTCCGTCATGATCTTGTGCCACATGCGGCGGCTGGCACGGAACTTCGCGACCTCCTCGAAGAAGTTGTTGTGTCCGTTCCAGAAGAACGACAGGCGCGG
>JBEDDY010000159.1:0-3260 GCA_041176025.1 Actinomycetota bacterium
TCCCGTTCAACGTGGGCCTGTTGCTCGGCAAGCGTGCGAGCATCACGGGCACCGTGCTGCGCGCACGGCCCACCGAGGAGAAGATCGCGATCAGCCGGCAGTTCGCCGCCGAGATGCTCCCGTTGTTCACGACCGGCTCCATGAAGCCCGTGGTTGACTCCGTCTATCCGCTGGAGAGGATCGCGGACGCACACGTCCACATGGCGAACAACGCCAACGTGGGCAAGATCGTGGTGACGCTGGCCTGACGTCCGGCGTCGTGGCCGGTCAGCGCTTGGCGATGTCGACGTAGTTGCGCTCGTCCTCGCCGATGTACCACTGGCGGGGGCGGCTGATCTTCTGCTCCTTGTCGCCGAGCAGTTCCTGCATGTGCGCCAGCCAGCCGACGGTGCGGGGGATGGCGAACAGCACGGTGAACATGTCGACGGGGAAACCGAGTGCCTGGTAGATCAGACCGGAGTAGAAGTCCACGTTCGGGTACAGCTTGCGCGACTTGAAGTAGTCGTCGTTCAGGGCGACCTCCTCCAGCTTGAGCGCGATGTCGAGGAGCGGGTTCTTGCCGGTCACCTCGAACACCTCGTACGCCGTCTTCTTGATGATCGTGGCACGGGGGTCGAAGTTCTTGTACACGCGGTGACCGAACCCCATGAGACGGCCGGAACCGTTCTTCACGTCCTCGATGAACGCGGGCACATTCTCGACGCTGCCGATCTCGGCGAGCATGCGCACGACGGCCTCGTTGGCGCCGCCGTGGAGCGGACCGTAGAGGGCCGACGCCGCCGCAGCGGTCGCGGTGTACGGGTCGCTGTTGGCCGAGCTGACGACGCGCATCGCAGTGGTGCCGCAGTTCTGCTCGTGGTCGGCGTGCAGGATGAACAGGATGTCCATGGCGCGGGCCAGGACCGGGTCCACCTTGTAGTCGTCCCCGATGCGGAACATCATGTTCAGGAAGTTCTCTCCGTACGACAGCGAGTTGTTCGGTGACACGAAGGGGAGACCCTGGCTGAAGCGGTAGCACATCGCGGCAATCGTGGGAACCTTCGCGATCAGTCGGATGATCTGCTTGTCCAGCGAGTCCTTGTCGAAGATGTCCTTGGCGTCGTCGTAGAACGTGCCGAGTGCGGCGGTTGCCGAGATGAACATGCCCATCGGGTGGGCGTCGTAGTGGAAGCCGTCCACGAACCGCTTGCGCATGTTCTCGTGGATCATGGTGTGGAGCGTGACGTTGCGCGTCCATGCATCGAGCTCGGTCTGGTCGGGCAGGTTGCCGTTCAGGAGGAGGTACGCCACCTCGAGGAAGGTCGACTTTTCGGCCAGCTGCTCGATCGGGATGCCGCGGTAGCGCAGGATGCCGTTGTCGCCGTCGAGATAGGTGATGGCAGAGGCACAGGCCGCGGTGGAGAGATACGCCGGGTCGTACATGAACAGACTCGGGTCGAGCTCGCGGAGAGCAGAGGAGGAGAACACGCCCCCCTTGATGGGCACCGTGACCGTCTTTCCCGTCCGGTCATCGGTGATGGTGATGGTGTCAGCCATTGTGGGGTCCCCTTTTTCACTGACGTTTGGTTGGTCGGGGGCTTTCTCCCCCGGTGTTCAGAATAGGGGATTGGCGTACCTGTCGCGTATTCCGGCGAAGCCGTTACGCCCGCGGTTCCACGGTTTTCCATGCCCGCCCGGTGCGTCAGAGCGGGGTGTTGTCGTGCTTGCGGGAGACGAGTCTTTCCCGCTTGTCGCGCAGCATGTGCAGGGCCGCACATATCTCACGACGCGTGTCGGCCGGCTCGATGACTGCATCGACGAAGCCTCGTTCGGCCGCGACGTAGGGGTTCAGGAGGCGTTCGGTGTAGTCGCGCTCGAACTCGGCACGTTCCTCGTCGGTCGCGCGCCGTTGGAGGATGGCGGCGGCCTGGCCTGCGCCCATCACGGCGAGTTCCGCACCGGGCCACGCCAGGCAGAGGTCGTTGCCCATCTTCTTCGAGTCCATGACGATGTAGGCACCGCCGTAGGACTTGCGCAGGATCACGCAGATGCGCGGAACGCTCGCGCGCCCGTAGGCGAACACCAACTGCGCACCGTGGCGGATCATGCCGCGCCACTCGAGGTCCTTGCCGGGGTAGAAGCCCGGGGTGTCGACGAGGGTGAGGATCGGCAGGTTGAACGCGTCGCAGAACGCCACGAATCGGGCGGCCTTCTGCGACGCCGGGATGTCGAGCGTGCCCGCGAGGTTGATCGGCTGGTTCGCCACGATGCCCACCGGGTACCCGCCGACCGTCGCGAACGTGGTGACGACATTGCCGGCCCACCGTGGCCGGACCTCGAAGTGGTAGCCGTCGTCGACTATCGATGCGATCACGTCACGCACGTCGTAGCTGCCCGTGGAGGTCGTGGGCATCAGGTCGCCGGCCTCGGGCGTCGGTCTGTCGTCGTCGTCGCCGGTCGGTTGGAAGGCCGGGAGATTGTCGACGTTGTCGGGGATGAACTGCAACAGGGCGTCCACCCACTCAACGGCCGCGGTGACGTCAGCGACGACAACCGATGCCGCACCGCTCTGTCGCGCGTGGGTTGTCGGCCCGCCGAGCTCGTCGGTGCTCACGGCAATGCCCGTGAACTCCTCGACCATCGTCGGCCCGCTCACGAACGCGTATGCGTCCTCGGTCATCACGACGAAGTCGGCGAGTCCGATCAACAGGGCGGGCCCCGAGACGGCAGGTCCGTTCACGATGCTGACCGTCGGCACGATGCCCGAGCATTCGGCGAGCGCCTTAGCTGCGGTGCCCCAGCCGTGCAGTGCGGCGATTCCCTCGAGGATGTCGGCGCCCGACGACGCGAACTGGCCGACGAGGGGGAGTCCCTTGGTGCGCGCGGCATCGGCGGCGGCGGCGATCACCTGCGAGGCGGCTGCAGAGAGGGCACCCTTGTGGTGCGACCCGTCGACCTCGAGCCACACGACCGCACGGCCGGACGGAAGCTCACGGATGTCCGCCATGGCGGCACCGGGCACCTTGTGCTGCAGTTCCAGCAACACCTTTGCCGTTGTGGTTGCCGCCTCGCTCACGGTCCACAGATTAGGCGCCTCAGGCCTGACGGTTCCCCTTGACGGCGGGAATACCGACCTCAATCGACACGCCGGGTTGCTTGCCGCCGTGTCTCTGCACGATTCCGAGTGCGGCATCGCGCACGGCGAGCGTCGCGCGGTTCGGCCGCGGCCGCGGTCGTTGCACCCAGCCCACCACGCGACGGGGGAGCTCGGGCACCGAGAC
>JBEDDY010000160.1:0-19059 GCA_041176025.1 Actinomycetota bacterium
ACACTGAACCGTCCGGACGCACGCAATGCGGTGAACGGTGATCTTGCATCGGACATGGAGGCAGTGCTCGACCGGTTCGAGGCCGAGGAGGGCGTGTGGGTCGGGGTGCTGACAGCCAACACCACCGGTCACAAGTCCCCGGTGTTCTGTGCCGGGGCCGACCTGAAGGCGCTGAATTCCGGAGCCGGCGGCGGTCTCTCCACGAAGCGCGGCGGCTTCGGCGGTTACGTCTACCGCGACCGGAAAAAGCCGATCATCGCTGCAGTCGACGGTCTCGCCACCGCGGGCGGCTGCGAGATCGTGCTCGCCTCGGATCTCGTCATTGCCTCGTCACGGTCGTCTTTCGGTCTGGCGGAGGTGAAGCGGAATCTCATTGCAGCAGCCGGTGGATTGTTCCGACTGCCACGTGCCATCGGCAAGGCGGCGGCCCTGGAGGTCATTCTCACGGGTGAACCCCTGGCCGTGCAGCGCGCGTACGAACTTGGACTGGTGAACAAGGTCGTTCCCGAGTCCGAAGTGATGGCTGAAGCAATCGCCATGGCAGAGAAGATCGCCGCTGCTGCTCCCCTCGCGGTCCAGGCGAGCCGCCGGGTCGTGCTCGCGTCGGCCGACGAGAACGAGGAGACGCTCAAGAAAATGAGCAACTCCGAGATGGCACAGGTGATGAACTCCGAGGACACGAAGGAGGGCCTCACGGCCTTCATCGAGAAGCGCGCACCCAACTGGAAGGGCCGCTAGGTCAGGTTTCTCTCGACCTGGATGGCCCTCGCCACCAGTCCATTGCGCTCGAAGAGATTCTTCGTCGCGCGGTCACCCGGGAGTGCGGTTGACCGTATGTGGGTGCAACCGGACTCGGAAGCGTTCCGCAACACGAATCCCACCAATGCATCGCCGACTCCGACGTTCCGTGCCGACTCGTCGACATGCACCACGCTGATGGTCCGGATTGAGTCGTCGTCCCTGAAGAACAGGACGCCGACCACCTCACCGACGACACACGCAACGACCGCGGTGTGCGGACGATTGTCGGGGTCGATGTGTCCCCTGTACCGCGCTGACTCCGACCTTGCTGCCTCCAAGAGCAACGCGAGAATACCGTTGTCGGCCTCGGTCGCAGGACGGACCTCTATCACTCAGGGTCCGAATTCTTCGGGGAGATTCTCTTGCCGAGTTCCGTGAGACCCATCTTCACGGCGAACTCACCCACCATGCGTGCACCGGGCGCCTGTCGACGGAGGTCACCCAACGCACGGCCCACCCCGTCGCCGACCATCAGCGCCGGCCGGACGATGAAACGACCTATCTGACGAAGATCGGGCATGCCTCGTCCCCCACGGGACAGGTGGGGGCACTGTTGCGCACGATCAGGAAACACGCAGAGCAGACAATCTCGTCGGCCCTCTTCGGCTGGAGCGCGTCGTCGGCACCCGAACGGTCGTCGACCTCGATCTCCTCCTCGTCCTCGCCTGGTTCGTTCTCGCTTGCGAGCCGGTCCTTCAGGATCGTGTCGAGGTCAGCCTCGACGTCGTCAGGGGCGAGCATGTCGTCGTCATCCTCGTCGTCATCGCCCGCCTTGCGAACGACGGTGGCGCCCATTTCCTCTTCGTCGGCATCACCGTCGATCTCGTCGGCGTCCTCGTCGAAGGCGTCCTCGACGAACTCCTCGTCGAGCTCTAGATCGTCCTCGCCCTCGATCTCGACGATGTCGTCGATGTCCTCGGGATCGATGTCATCCTTCGCCACGTGTCCTCCTCGCGAATTGCTCGCGGCGGGATACTACGCACAAACTGCGTCGCAATGTCGAATACTGCCGTACCCTGCCGGGAAGGGTGACGCAGGTCACCCTTTACTTGGTGTCGCGGCGACGCTCCGCCTGGCGCTCCGATGCCAGGCGCTCCAGTTCCGGTGCCTCGGTCGTCATGTGGGTCATGGCGTCGGCAATCGCGTGGTGGCCCGCCTTCTCGGCGATCTGGCGGTGCATCTCGAGTGCGACACGACGGTACGACGGGTGTCCCTGCGGACTCGAACGAAGTTCGAGCATGTGCATCGCCTCGCGGGCATTGAACTGCATCACGTAGCGCAGGCGGTACGCCATGCTCACCGCATAGGAGGCCTGTTCGGAGTGCTCGTGGGTCAGTGCCTCGTACAGTGCGCTGCTACGGTCCATCACCTCGTCGAAGTCGTCGCCGACTCCCGCGGCATCGACCAGGTCCGGCTTCGTGTACCCGTGGTACGGGGTGAGACCCTGCCATTCGATGGTGAGGAGACGGTGACGCTGAAGGTCACGGAATGCGCCGTAGTCGCTCAGCACGTCGAACCGGTAGTCGGTGCGTTCGAAGGCGCGGCCGGGGCGGTGCCTTCGGTTTCCTCGGTCACCGACGTACGCACGCATGACGGACATCCTGTCCTCGGTCGACATCCGGTCGACGAGCGCGAGTATCTGGGATTCCGGCAGGTGTGACTGCGAGTAAAGCGCGGCCGCGATCACCTTGGTCTCCCCGTCGGGATCGAAGCCCACCAGCGACACCTCGTCCACTTGGTTCGCGATGCTCCCGCCGAAGAACTTCTCAGCAAGGTCGGCGACCGCCTTGTTGTTGGTCTCCATGTACTCGGACACGAGGACGCCACGGTCGGGAAGGTCGACGCGACGCAGGAAGCTCGGGATCACCTTGCGCAGTTCCCCGAGCATCAGATCGGAATAGTGCCGCGCCTCGGGAAGTGGATGACTGCGCATGCGCAACAGGAGGTTCTCGAAAGCCTGTCCGCTCCCGTAGATCCCGACATTGGAGAGTGATGCGGAGGGCAGGGCCCCACGGACGGCGTCGAGCGCCTTGGCCCGCGTTGCCTGGCGCCACACGAAGTCGCTGTCGCCGGACTCCTTCGGGACAGTGGCACGCACGTGCTCGGTCACGGCCTCCGCGAGGGAACTGTAGGAGTCGAACATGCGGTCCATGTCACCCACGTACCGGGTGCCGTACTTGCCCGCCACCACGTCGGGGTCGCGGTAGTACCTGTATCGGCCCCCCAGGCGTTCGTCATAGGCGATGTACCTCGTGCTCTGTTCGAGATAGCTCATCAGGCGACCCCATTCGAGGATCTTCGTGAGGATGTTGGAAGCCTGTTCGCAGGCGAGGTGGACGCCACCCAACTGCGCGACGGAGTCATCGCCGTACTCGAAGAACACCTTCTCGTAGAGCGTCTCCGCTCGCTCGAGACCGATGGTCGCGTCAACAGCCTGGTCGCCGGCAATGTCGAGTTCGCCGACGAACTCATCGAGGAACAACCGCCTGAGGCTCTTCGGTGAACGGCTGTAGCGGGCGAACAGCGCTCCCTTCACGACCTCGGGCAGGTTGACGAGCGCGAAAACGGGGAGGTCGAGGTTGGTGAAATAGTGGCGCAGGACATCAGACTCCGCCGCAGTGAACTCCTCAGGCACGTAGACCGTCACAAAGGACAATGCTACGAGTCCGCAGATGTGGGGCTCGGGATACCCGTCAGAGAACGGCCTTGTCCGGACTGGACATGGCGAAATCCTCGGCGACAGCCGTGCGCAGCCTTTCCGACACCCAGAAGTCGATTCCCGTGAGCGCCATCGAAATGGCGCCGTCGATCACGGCCCGGTCGGCCTCCGCCGTGACTGCGTGGTCGGTGAAAGACGACGTGTGGATCGCCGTGCCGCGGGGTGCGCAGGCGATCATCGGGTGGATGGAGGGAACCAGGTGGGAGACATTTCCCATGTCAGTGCTGCCGACAACCCGATGGCCTCCGGAACGCGGGTCGTTGACCCGGCGACCCACAGCCATGGCGTTCACCGCATAAGCGGCACTGAGGTGTTCGTTCGTGACCATGTCCGCATATGGAGCCCCCACCCAATCGTGCTCCATCGTGCAGCCACAGGCTTGGGCCCCGGCAGCAAGGGCTGCGAGCACGCGCTCCTTGAGCTCGGCAAGTGTCGTGATCGTGTCCGACCTCACGTACCACTCCATTGCCGCCTCCCTGGGAACGATATTCGGCTTCTCCCCCGCCTTCGTGAAGATGCCGTGGACGCGTTCGGTCGGCTTGATGTGCTGGCGCAGCGTTGCCACCCCCATGTACCCGAGGACTGCCGCATCGAGGGCATTCCGGCCGAGATGAGGTGCGGCTGCTGCATGGGATTCGCGCCCGTGGTACTCGACGACTAGCTGTTGCAGCGCGATTGCGTCGATCGTGGAGAGGTCGGCGTCAGCCGAATGGACCATCATGGCCACGTCCACGCCGTCGAGTGCCCCGTTTCGCGCCATGACGATCTTTCCACCACCGCCCTCTTCGGCGGGCGTGCCGAGGTACCGGACCCGCCCGCCACATTCTCCTGCCACCAATGAGAGACCGATTGCAGCACCGAGGCCGGCAGCCGCGATGACGTTGTGTCCGCATCCGTGACCGATGCCGGGGAGTGCGTCGTACTCGGACATCACGCACACTGTCGGTCCCGTGCCGATGTCACCACCGAAGCCCGTGACCGATTCGTACAGGCCAAGTTCCACCGGGAACCCGAGGGAGCCGGCCGCGCGGACGAGTGTCTCGGAGGCGAACATTTCCTCGAAGTTGAGCTCGGGACGTGCGTGAATCGCATGGCTTGTCTCCACGAGGACCGGCGCAATCGACTCGATGTGGGCCCGCACTCGCTCCTTGATCCCGAGAACGATTTTCTCCTGCAGTTCAGCCATGCCCGCAAGGGTACGCCGTCAGACGATGACGGTCATGAAATCGGCCCGGATCTCGACGCTCACCCTCGACCATCGACCGAACTCTCGTCCGTCGATGACGAGGCGCTGAGACCGGGAGCGCTCGATCGTGAGGCTCGTCGCCCGCCTCACGGTCATCGAAGGGTGTGGAACATGCGTGCCCGTCTCGGCACGCCTCCGGCCAGTCACCCTCTGGCGCACCGAGACAGGTGGCACGAGGGTGAATACGTCGAATTCCCCGTCGTTCGGGTGTGCACGCGGTGCGATGTTGGCGCCGCCCCACACCCCGACGTTCGTGATGACCGTGAATCCTGCCCGCGAGAACCATGAGCCGACAACCACGTCGGCCACCGCCCGGACGGTCGACAGGCCGTCGGGATGGGAAACCGTGCAGATCATGACGTCAATCGGGAGAACCGTGCAGTCGTCACCGGGCGTGCGCGGGGCGGGAGACCCCAACGACCGCCAGAGGTTGCCGCCAGTCGGCTGCACGGCGACATGCGCATTCTCAACGACTTGGGCGTCGCCAGACGCATGCACGAGATGCGGCGGAACAACGGCGGGACTTCCCCATTCCCTTCCCTTCTCGATCGTCATGCCGAGGCCTCCCCCGCGGCAGCCGCCACGACTCCCCTGTTCACGGCGGACACAGCGAGGGAAGCCGTGCTCCTGACGTCCTCGTTCGGTGAGACCTTCTCCAGTTGTCTCAACAGGTCGATCATCTGGCGCATGGACCGGACGAAATCACCCGGGGTCAGTTCGGGATCGAGAACGTCGGCAAGTGGCCTCCCGCGCGCCCAATTGGCGGCATCCATCGCGAAGCCCGCGTGCGGGGGACGGTGCTGTTGGATGCCCCTCGCCCGTTGCTGGTCGTTCAGTCTCTGGCTGAGCTTGTCCATGCGCTTGAAACGGTTCCGGACCGTGTCATTCGGCCAACGCACGTAACCGGAAGCCCCACCCCGCGGTTCGAAGACGAGACACGACACGCATGCGACCAGATCGGGCACCGACAACTTGTCGAGTATCCCGCTCATCAGCACCTCGACAACGAGCAGGTCGCTCTCGTGGAACACCCCCGAGAGAACCTGTCCGCGTTCGGTCAGCGACCACCCATCGACGTATCCGAGCTCCTGCAGCAGGTCAGTGACGTCGAGGAATCTCATCGTCACTGATCCGGACCGCTGGGTTGATCTCGTCTCCAGTTGTTCGATTTCCTTCCGCAGTCTCTTGAGGCTCCTCGACGAATCCACGACCTCGCGTCTCGCGCGACCGGAGTGTCCGACCGAAGGTGTGACAACCGATTCGTCGATCCTGACCTTCACCAGGCGCGCAACGGCCTCGCGCACGAACTCGACCCTCGCGGGCTCGAAGGGAACGGGAAGGTCGATGCTGCCGGACTTGACCGGGATCGACAGCAGGTCACGGGCGGACACGTCGATCTGCTTGCGTGACGGGGTCAGCACCGACAGTCTCGTGCCGCTGCGACGGGCGGCCGTGCTGACGACCACGGCCCGACCGCGGATGTTCGAGGCGTCGAACACCACGATGTCGCCCGGACGCAGGGCCCGCAGGGCGATCTCCGCCTCCACCTCGGAGACACTCTCCTCCCCGGAACCGACGAACGAGTCCGTGAGCTCCGGCTGTGTCATCTCGAGACGCTGCAGTTCGCGTCGCTTGCGGTCAAGCACTGCCTCGGAGGTGACGATGTCCGCATCGGTCTGGAACTGCGCGAACGAAAGATTGAGGAAATGGGTCGCCGCCTCGCGGGAATGGCGCCGGACCATGTTGACCGCCATGTTGTACGTCGGCCTGAAGGCAGAGGTCAACCTGAAAGAGCGGCTCAGCGCGAGTCCCACCGTCTGCTCAAACGTGACGAAGGGGTTCCAGAGCGTGATTGCGTGCCCGATCTTGTCGAGGCCGCGACGGCCGGCACGACCCGTGAGTTGCGTGTACTCGGACGCCCTCAGCAGGACGTGGTGCTCCCCCGTGTACTTCGTGAGCTTCTCGATCACGACGGCGCGCGCCGGCATGTTGATGCCGACGGCGAGTGTCTCGGTTGCGAAGACCACCTTGATGAGACCTTCGACGAAGCACTGCTCGACCGCCTCCTTGAACATCGGGATCATGCCGGCGTGGTGACACGCGATCCCGCTCCCCACCTGGTCGAGGAAGTCGTCGTAGCCGAGGGCGGCGAGGTCGGACTTCGACAGTGTCGAGACATGTTCATGAACGATCTGGAGGATCCTGTCCTCCTCCTCACGCGATGTCAGGACCATCCCCACAGAGAGGCACGACTTGACGGCGTCCTCGCACTGCGCCCGGCTGAAGATGAACACGATGGCCGGGAGCATCTCGTGATCCTCCAACAACTCGACGATCTCGGGACGGGTGGGGGTGGAGAAACGTCTCTTCGGTCGTTTGCCGTTCTGGCCGCGCTGCGGCACGTTGCGGGCTGCTGCGAGCATGCGCTCGAGACCACGGTTCGGCTCCCCGTTCACGATCGTGTCGTGCATCGCGACCCGGCCGTTGCTCGAGTCGAAGAACGAATGATGCGTCAGCAGTTCGACCGGTCGACGGGTCTCGACGACGACCTCCGTGTGCCCACGAACGGTGGACAGCCACTGACCCACCTCATCGGCATTCGACACGGTCGCCGAGAGACAGACCAACTGCACCGTGGGATCGAGTTGGATGATGACTTCCTCCCAGACGGGACCACGGTAGGCATCCTGCAGGAAGTGGACCTCGTCGAGAACAACCGCCCCGAGTGACTCGAGGCGGTTCGAGGACGCATAGATCATGTTCCGGAGGACCTCGGTCGTCATGACGACGATCGGGGCATCAGGATTGTGGGCGTTGTCGCCGGTGACCAGGCCGACGTTGACGGCCCCGTGCAACTCGCAGAGGTCCCTGTACTTCTGGTTGGAGAGTGCCTTGATGGGTGCCGTGTAGAAGGCACGTTGTCGCATCGCCCTCGCCCGGTGAATGGCGTACTCGGCAACGAGTGTCTTTCCGGACCCGGTCGGAGCCGCGACAAGAACAGACGAACCGTCATCGAGTGCGTCCATGGCCTTCAACTGGAACGGGTCCACACTGTGGGAGAGACCCCCGAGGAACGTCGAACGGATGTCGTTCACGATGCGGGGCGGCGGCGAACGAGGAGCCACCCGGTCAGCACCGAGAGCACGTACAGCACCGAGAGCGGTATCGCGAGAGCGAGCATGCTGAAAGGGTCGCCCGACGGGGTGATGAGGGCCGCCGCGAGGAAGATCCCCATGATTGCGTACCTCCACTGCCTTGTCAGTGTCCGCGGTGTCACCAGGCCGACCAGCTGGAGGAACACGATCAGGACGGGGCTGAGGAAGCCGACACCGAAGGCCAGCATCATCAGCACGACGAGGGACACGTACTTGGTGACCTGGTACGCCTGGGTGACATCGTTTCCGGACCACGAGATGAGGAACTCGAGTGCCTTGTCGAGGGTCCAGTACGCGATCGAGCACCCCGCCGCGAAGAGGACGATGGACGAGAGGATGAACGGGACCGCGTAACGCTTCTCCCGCTTCTCCAGCGCGGGGACGACGAAACGCCAGATCTGCCACAGGATCACGGGCAGAGCGATGACGAGCCCGCCGTAGGTGCAGATGCGCAGCCTCGCGGTGAACCCGTCCAGGGGTCCGAGCGAGTACAACGAACCATCGCAGCCGAATTTGTCGTCCGACGCGCAGAGACGTACGTACGGCCGTGTCAGAAAATCCTTCACGGGGTCATAGAACGCAAGCAGGCCCATCATTCCGACCGCCACGGCCAGGACGGACCTGATGATCCGGGACCTGAGTTCCTTGAGATGGTCGAGAACCGTCATCGGGGCCTGTTCGTTCACGTGGCTCCCTCTGCGTCCGTGCTCGTGTCGTCCGGCGGGACGACTGCCTGCTCCGGCCTCATCGGCGGGGATGGTTCTGTGTCCACCTGTCCGAATCCCGAGCGCAATTCGTCCGCTGTGCTCCTCAGCTCCTTCAGGGGCTCGTCGAACGTCTCCTTGAACTCGCTCTCGAAGTTCCTCGCCATGGACCTGAGGTCGGAGTACGTCTTTGTGGCCTTGCGAATGACTCCCGGGAGCCGCTCCGGCCCGAGTACGACGAGACCCGCAACCAGCAGGAAGAGAATCTCACTGCCCGACAGGTTGAACACCCTGCCAGCATACGAGTCCCCACCTAGGCTTCGGGGCGTGCAGCAGCGTCTCCCCTCCCTGCGAGACACCCCGATCGCGTTCGCGCACCGCGGGGCACGGGCCCACGCCCCGGAGAACACCATCGAGGCGTTCCATCTCGCCGTCAAACTCGGTGCGAACGGTCTCGAGTCCGACGTGTGGAGCACGTCCGACGGTGTGGCCGTACTCGACCACGACGGCCTGGTGCGAAGGCTGTTGCGCAACGTGGCAATTGCCGACGTCACACGCAGTGAACTCCCGGCCCACATACCGACCGTGGAGGAGTTCTTCCTGCAGCTCGGTCACAATTTCCATCTCAGCCTGGACGTGAAGTCACCGTTTGCCGTGCAACCGCTCTCCGACGCCGTGGTCGCGGCGGGTTTCCCGCAGGACCGGCTCTGGTTGTGCAGTCCCGAGGAAGCGGTGCTCGGCGAGTGCGGATCCACGATGCCCGGCGCGAACCTTGTCCATTCAACGCGCCTGCAGCGTCTGCCCCGCACTTTCGAGCAGCACTGTGCCCGACTCTCGGAATCCGGCGTGGGCACCATCAATCTCCATCACACCGAGTGGAGCGGGGGTCGCGTGGTGATGTGCCACAGGTTCGGGCTGAATGCGTTCGGATGGGACATCCAGTACACCGAGGCGATGGAGAGCGGACTCCTCATGGGTCTCGACGGCGTGTACAGCGACCACGTCGACATGATGGTTGATGCGTACGCATCGACCATCGGTGCGGTCAGCAGACCCGACTAGAGAGCATCGAACCGCGACAGCGGCCACACGACGGCGAACGCCCGCCCGACAATCAACGATTCAGGTATCGACCCGAACGAACGGCTGTCGAATGATTCCGGTCGGTTGTCGCCCATCACGAACACGTGCCCGGCCGGGATGGTGACACGCCTCATGTTCACGACCCTGCACCGCTGCGTCAGGTCGGACTGCGTGGTGTCCCGTGTCGGCAGGTACGACTCGGCCAGTGGGGCATCATTGATGTGAACGACACAGTCCTTGATCTCGATCCGCTCCCCCTCCAGGCCGATGACACGTTTGATGAGGTCGTCGTGGGCCACCGTTGCCCCGTTCGTCGTGATGCGGTCGAACACGACGACATCCCCCCTGTTGACTCCGTGCAGGCGGTAGCTCATCTTGTTCACCAGCACGCGGTCGTTGCTGTACATGGTGGTCTCCATCGATGGTCCGCTGATGTAGAACTGCTGCAGCACGTACACGCGGACGAGCAGCGCAGCGACCAGGGCGACACCGATGACGATGAGCCAATCGCGCAGTACCTTGGCCGCCCCGCCCCTTGCCGTCCCTTCCGGCTCGTGTCCGGCGGCCGGGTCGAGCAACGGGTCTATCGGTGGGTTGTGCTCGCTCATGACTTCCCAACGCTAGTTGGTGGTCAACCCGACGGAATGCTCACAGACTCTCCATCAGCTTGTCCACGCGTTCGTCAATCGACCGGAACGGGTCCTTGCACGCCACGGTGCGCTGTGCCTGGTCATTGATCTTCAGGTGAACCCAGTCGACCGTGACGTCACGGCCGGTCTCGCGTGCACGCCTCAGGAACCGGCCCCTGAGATGGGCCCGCGTGTCCGTCGGGGCAACCGTGGTGGCCAAGTCGGTCTCGTCTGCGCCGAAAAGTGTGTCGACCAGGCCCCTGTTGCGGAGCTTGTTGAAGATTCCTCGTTCGGGGTCGATGTCGTGGAACTGAAGGTCGAGGGCCTGCACCTGTGGGGAATCAAGAGGAAGGGAGTGGCTTTCGCAGTATTTGTTCACGAGGTTCTGCTTGATTGCCCAGTCGACCCTTCTCGACAGTCTGTCGTTTGGACGAACGATGTCTTCGAGTGTCTCCAACCACAGACCGAGGGCGGTCGACTCCTCCTCGGGGAGACCGTGATTCCTCTCGAACTCGACCGCTTGCTCGGCGAGATACGTCTGGATGTCCAGTGCACTCATCTCGCGACCGTTCGTCAGACGCACAGGTCGTCTTCCGGAGACATCGACACTGATCTCGCGGATGGCCCTTATGGGACTCTCGAGGGTGAGGTCCCGCAGTTGGGTTCCATCGTGCTCCAGCATCCTCAGGACGATTGCGGCGCTCCCCAGCTTGAGGAAATTGCTGTGGTCCGACATGTTGGAGTCACCGACGATGACATGCAGTCTGCGGTACACCTCCGAGTCGGCGTGCGGCTCGTCCCGTGTGTTGATGATCGGTCGTGAGCGGGTTGTCGCCGAGGACACTCCCTCCCAGATGTGCTCCGCGCGCTGGGACAAACAGAAGACCGGCCCCTTCGACGTCATCAGCACCTTGCCCGCCCCGGCGATCAGCTGCCTGCTCACGAGGAAGGGAATGAACTGTGCCTCGTAGTCAGTGTTCTCGGAAGCTCTCCGTGTCAGGAAGTTCTCGTGGCACCCGTAACTGTTGCCCGCAGAATCCGTGTTGTTCTTGAACAAGTAGATGGTCCCACGGATCCCCTCGTCGCGCATGCGGGCTTCTGCCCTCTCGACCAGACGGTGCAGGATCAACTCCCCGGCCTTCTCGAAGACACAGGCCTGCCGGATGGAGACACACTCCGGCGTCGCGAACTCCGGGTGCGACCCGACGTCGAGATACAGACGACCGCCGTTCTCGAGAAAGACGTTCGAGCTGCGCCCCCAGGCGACCACACTGCGGAACAGGTATCGCGCGACTTCGTCGGGCGTCAGCCGTCGCTGGCCCTTCAGGGTGCAGGTGATCCCGTACTCGGTCTCGACACCGAAGATACGGCGGTCCATGTCAGGACAGCAGTTCTGAGACGTTCTCGACGGCGAGACGCTCGAACCTGCGGCGGCGACCCCGCCGGGCGAGCAATGCAACCTCGACATCGGCCGATTCGAGGGTCCGGTCCGGACCAGCCAATGCGGCCACCGCGGCCCGCAACGTGGAACGAAGGGAATCATCAACCGGACGGTTCTCGGTCATGCGGCCGTGAACGACTTCGGCGTCACCACCCAGGACCGAGAATTCGTGCTCGTCGAGCACGGTCCCGTCGTAGGTGATGTGGAAGAGGCGGTCCCCCGCCCTTTCTTCCCCGACCTCTGCGACGAGGATCTCGACCTCGAGTGGCTTTGCGCCCGACGTGAACTCGTGACCGATCGCCTGTGCGTACTGGTTGACGAGGCTGCGCGCCTCCACATCGCGGCGCGCGTACTGGAATCCCGTGAGGTCGGCCTGGCGGACGCCGAGCATGCGGAGCTGGTCGAATTCGTTGTACTTCCCCACACCGGCGAAGGCGATGCGGTCGTAGATCTCGCTGATCTTGCGCAGCGTCTTCGACGGGTTCTCGGCCACGATGAGTATGCCGTCGGCGCACTGCGCTGCGATCAGGGCACGGCCCCTGGAAATTCCCTTGCGCGCGAAGTCGGCGCGGTCCTTCATCATCTGCTCGGGCGGGACGTAGAAGGGCATGCTCATCGCGACTTCACCTCATCCTCGATCGACCGGAAGACGGAATCAAGTTCTGCATCGGCAACCGGGGTCCAACCATCCGAGGTGATGGTCGCCACGACCGGGTACACGCCCCTGAGGAGATCAGGCCCACCGGTGCCGGCATCGGCTTCTGCCGCCTCCCAGAGCGACCTGCAGGCGAGTCCGACTGCGGCATCCCGATCGAGCGAGCTGCGCCATCCGACCTTGATGACCGTGCCTGCGTGCAGGCTCCCGCTCCCGATGGCCACGAACTCCCGTTCCTCGTAACGGCCTCCCGTCATGTCGAAGTCCCAGATGTGGCCGGTGCCGTCCTGGGGTTCGAACCCCGCGAACAACGGCAGGACCGCAAGCCCCTGCATTGCCGCCGGCATGTTGTTGCGAATCATGAAACTCAGTTGGTTGGCCTTGCCCTCCAGCGACAGCGGATGGCCCTCCATCTTTTCGTAATGCTCCAGCTGCAACTGGAAGAGCTTGATCATCTCGACGGCCGGACCCGCTGCCCCGGAAATCGCGACGCCGCTGAACTCGTCGGCCTGGACGACCTTGTCCATGCTCTTGCTGCGGATGAGATGACCGGCTGTCGCCCTTCTGTCCCCTGCAATCACGACTCCGCCGCGGTAACGGAGGGCGACGCATGTCGTGCCGTGGGGTACATCGAGATCCCCGGCACCGTGGGCGAAGGGCTCGATTCCCGTCGTTCTCAACAGATGGACGAAACTCGAACCCGGGTCATTCGCAGGTGTGTACATGGGGACGTTCATCACTGACCGCCCTTCTGCACGTAGTTCTTGACGAACTCCTCTGCGTTCTCCTCGAGCACCTGGTCGATGTCATCGAGAAGGTCGTCGAGTTCGGACTTGAGGCGCGAACCGCTCTCCGAACCGGGCTCGACCGGCTCGATGACCTGGTCTTCCTGCCCGGACCCGCTCTTCTTCACCCGTTCCTGCATGGCTACACCGTACCCAATGCCTGTCCGATGCTCCCGACGGCATCACCAGCCCGGGTCCGGCTCCATTCTCTCGACACTGCCCGTGAGGGCCGTCAGGAGGTCGTCGATCGAGGCAGACCCGTCCAGTACCGACTTCACATGTGTCCTGGTGCCCTTGGTGGGATCCATCATCGGGATCCTCACGAGACCATCGGGTGTGTCCACGACGATTCCGTCCCAGTTGGCCGAGACAATCCTGTCGGGCCATGCAGTGACGCAGCGACCCCTGAAATACGCACGGGTCGAGTCCGGCGGGGCGGTCATGGCACCCACCGCTTCGGAGTCATCGACCAGCGCGCGCAGTCCGGCCCGTGTCGCGAGACATCGGTCGGGTCTCATGTCGTGGTACTGCAGATCGATGGCCCGCACTCGCGGGTCAGTCATGGGAAGGTCATGCCTCTCCGTGAAGCCGTCGATGATGCGGAGCTTGGCGACCCAGTCCACCGTGTCGGCCACGGTCGACGGGTCTGTCGACAGACCATCGAGAACACGAGACCACTCTGCGACGACCGCGGGACCCTCACCGCCGATGCAGTCGTCATCGGTGCGTTCCATCCAGGTGACGACGGCCTGATGGATCTCGCGCTGCATGTCCAGTGCCTTGATCGACCTGCCCTCGACGAGTCTGATCGCATGGCGCAGGGAGACGTCATGGCTGACCCGCCTCACCTCCGTCACCGGATCGGCGATCACGAGCCAGTCCGGGAACATGTTGTCCTCGATGCATGCAAGGACGAGGGCCGTGGTGCCCACCTTCAGCCATGTGGCCACCTGGCTCATGTTGGCGTCCCCCGCGATCACGTGGAGACGACGGAACCGGGTGGGATCGGCATGGGGTTCGTCGCGGGTGTTGACGATGGGGCGCCTGATGGTGGTCTCGAGTCCCACCTCCTCTTCGAAAAAGTCGGCGCGTTGCGACAACTGGAACGGGGGAACGTCTTCTCCCTCGCGACGGCTCTCAGATCCCACCTTGCCGGCGCCGCAGAAGACCTGGCGCGAGACGAAATGAGCGGTGATGCACTTCTGGAGCCGGCCGAACGGAAGTCCGCGGTCAACGAGGTAATTCTCGTGGCATCCGTAGCTGTTTCCTTTTCCGTCCGAGTTGTTCTTGTACGCGACAAGTTCTGTGCCCGTAGCGAGCCTGGCATTCGCCCTCTCCATGCTCCGGGTGATGATCATCTCCGCGGCACGGTCGTAGAGCACTGTCTCCGAGGGCGTTGCGCATTCCGGGGTGGACACCTCGGGATGTGCATGGTCCACGTAGTAGCGGGCGCCGTTCGTGAGGATCGCATTCGCCATCATCGACTCGACGTGCGGGTACTCGGCGGACGGGTCCCATTCACCGCGCGCATCCAGATGCGGCGTCTCGTTGAGGAAGTCCCACACACGCAGCGAGAGGCCGTCGTCGCTGTACGCGTTGACGAGCAATGACGACGCCACCATCGGGGAAACGTCCAGACCCCTCGCGACGATCCCGAACTCAGTCTCGATGCCCGAGATCTTCCTGATGGACATGGCTACAGGTACTGACCCGACACCGTCCGCTCAATGGCCTTTCCTCCGGCGGTGCCGTCGGCCCCCTGAGTTCCGTGCACGAGAGTGCGGATGAAGATGATGCGTTCTCCCTTGCGGCCCGAGATGCGGGCCCAGTCGTCGGGGTTCGTGGTGTTCGGGAGGTCCTCGTTCTCGTGGAACTCGTCGCGTATGGACCTGACGAGATCGTCCGGGGTGATGCCTCCGGCTTCGCCGGACAGTTGTCTCTTGATTGCGTACTTCTTTGCCCGTCTCACGATGTTGTCGATCATCGCACCGCTGGCGAAGTCCTTGAAGTAGAGGGTCTCACGGTCGCCGCCCTGGTACGTGACCTCGAGGAACTCGGTGGTCTCGTCGGTGCGGTACATCTCACGCACCGTGAGGTCAATCAACGCATCGAGGTCCGTCGCCGTCCCGTCGAAGGCGAACGGAAGCTCGGGCAGCAGATACCGAGCAAAGATCTGTCGTGCCGCTGCCGCAGATGGTCGGTCGACCTTGATCTTCACGTCGAGACGGCCGGGGCGGAGGATGGCGGGATCGATCAAGTCCTCCCGGTTCGTCGCGCCGATGACCATCACGTTCGAGAGACCCTCGACACCGTCGAGTTCCGCGAGCAACTGGGGAACGATGGTGGATTCCATGTCCGATGACACACCCGTGCCGCGGGCCCGGAACATCGAGTCCATCTCGTCGAAAAAGACGATGACGGGCCAGCCCTCCTCGCTCTTCTCGCGCGCACGGACGAAAATCTGACGGATCTGCCGTTCGGTCTCCCCGACGTACTTGTTCAGGAGCTCCGGACCCTTGACGTTGATGAAGTAACTGCGCGCCTTGTCCGCACCCGTCCGCTCGGCCACCTTCTTCGCGAGGCTGTTCGCAACGGCCTTTGCGATCATCGTCTTTCCGCAACCCGGGGGTCCGTACAGGAGGATTCCCTTCGGGGCAGGCAACCGGTACTCGGCGAAGAGCTCGGTGTGCAGGAACGGGAGTTCCACCGCATCGGCGATCTGTTCGATCTGTCCGTCGAGCCCGCCGATGTCCTCGTACGTGACGTCGGGGACCTCCTCGAGGAGGAGGTCCTCCACATCGGGTTGGTGGAGCCGCTCGAGCAGAACCGAACTCTTGGCGTCGTAGAGGTACAGGTCACCGCTCCTCACGTTGGTGCCACGGAGTGAATCCGACAGGGACACGACACGCCGTTCATCGTTTCGTGCGGTCACCATGGCACGGACGCCGTCCTCGAGGAGCTCGACGATGGTCACCACCTCGCCGGCGACCTCCGTGCCGCGCACCATGACCACGTTCATGGACTCGTTGAGCACGACCTCGGCGCCGCGGAAGAGAATGTCGTGCTCGATGCCCTCGGCGACATTCACGCGCATCTTCCTGCCGGACACCAGCACGTCGACCGAGTCATCGTCGTTCAGCTCGAGAAGGATGCCGTACCCGTTGGGGGGTGCCGACAACTTGTCGACCTCCGTGCGCATGTTTTCTATCTGTTGACGGGCGTCACGCAGTGCCGTGGTCAACCGGGAGTTCTGGTTGGCGGCGGCAGCGAGTTGGCCCTTGACATCGAGCAGTTGCTCCTCGAGCTGTCGGGAACGGTCGGGAAGGAGCGCCAGTCTCTGCCGCAACTGTTCGATTTCCGATTCCAGAGCCCGACGTTCCGCGTCTGTCATGGTGGCAGGATATTGCGCCCCCGGCACGATGACCAGTCCGTGCCAAGACAGGGTTCGCGACGGGGTCGCTGTGTACACTTGGGAAGTCCCGCGAGGGACTCGACCCCCCAGATCGGTACGAAGGGACATTGCAAATGAAGGTGTGGATTGACCAGGACCTGTGCACCGGCGACGGCCTCTGTGAGGAAATCGCCCCGGACGTGTTCACGCTTCTCGACGACGGCCTCGCCTACGTGAAGGAAGGCTCGACCGTGTTCGCCGAGGCGAAGGGCAACAAGCAGGGTGCCGAGGGTCTCGCGAACATTCCGGACAACAAGCTCGATGGTGTCATCGAGTCCGCCGAGGAGTGCCCCGGCGAGTGCATCTTCATCGAACCCTGATTCGCGCCCGGCGTCAGCCGTGAATCAACCGATGTAACGCGCCACCGTCAGGAAGGCGGTGTGGGCAACCATCCGATGGTCAGGTCTCACAGACATGCCCTCGATGTGCCACGTCCTGTGCAGGACCTCGAGTGTCCGCTGGTCGACCCATCCCCTGCCCAGCGCTTCCCTCGTCTGCACCGCCTGTGTGATCGAGGGGGTGTAGGCGACAAGCAGTCCGCCCGTGGTCAGTACTTTCTCTGCGTGCGGGACGACCTGCCAGGGCTCCGGAAGATCGAGCACCACCCGGTCGAACTCGCCCTCGGGTGTCTCGGCATACGAGTCACCGAGTGACAGGTGGTAGCGGTCAAGAGCTTCTTCGCCGAGGAACGACGTCACGTTGGACCGGGCCCTGTTCAGGAAGTCCTCACGGAGCTCGACACCCGTGATCTCGGCACCCCACCGGAGCATCGTCATGGACAGTGCCCCGCTGCCGATTCCCGTCTCGTACACGCGCACTCCGGGGTGGATGTCACCGAGCATGCAGATCGGGGCGAGGTCCTTCGGGTAGATGACCTGGGCACCACGCGGCATCTCGACGACGAAGTCCTCGAGAGTGGGCCGCACGACGACGTAGCGTGCACCTTTCGTGGACTCGAGAATGGCGCCGGGTTTCTTGCCGATCAACTGGGCGTGAGGGACGTACCCCGCGTGACTGTGGAACTCACCCTCGTCGTTGAGGGTGACGAGGTAGCGACGCTTCTTCGAGTCGATGAAGAGGGCCTTCTCCCCTGACCTGAATTCAGAACTCACCGGGCCGACCTTCCGCTGCTCTCGATACCGACCACGAGTGTCTCGCCCCGCGAGACACGTACGACCCGACGCGCGCCTGGTCGGTTGTTCCACCAGCGCACGACACCGACCAACATGAGAAGCCTCGACAGCCAGCGGCTGCGTGACTGCAGGCGTCGAAGGAGACTCCTGCCGATGAACCTGAACAAAGCCGTCATTCTCAGAATCGTCTGAACTCGACCCGGCCCGAGCGCTTTCGGCCCGACCGACGGCCGAGCAGGTACGCAATGATCACCACGGCAGAGGCAATCGCGCCACCGGCAGCGACGATCGACTGCTTCTTGTCCTCGGCGCGGCCCTGGATGTCGGCCTGCAGAACACGGAACTTGTTCTCGAGCTCGTCACGGGTGATGCGCTGTTCGCTCATGATGGATCCTTTGCGAGGGAAGACTTGGAGATTCGCGAGATGGCGGTCCACACGGCAGCGGACAGGACGACGGCCGCCACGAAGTAGTGCACAAAGGACCACGACCCGTCGAGTGCGTCCCCGCCGAGATCCTGCGACAACCGCAGTGCCCCGAGCCCCAAAAGGACGACGGACATCCCGAGACTCAACGCTGCGACCGTGCCGAAGGCGAGCCAGCGCCCGGCCCCCTTGATGGGTCCGACTGTTTCCTGCACTGCGTATGCCTTGACCGATTCCACGAGATCGGCCACACGGTCAGTGGAGGTCTCTCTCGGTGAGGGGGTCGGCATCGCCATTACTCCAGCCTATTGGTGCGCCGCAGAATTGGAATCCCTGCCCCGCAGCAACCGGAAGGCACTCACGGTGCCAGGTCGTCCATCCGGGGCCCTGCGGAGGCGCGGCGCAGACCGTCCCCCAAGAGCGCCCACAGCGGTCGGTAGGCCGACTTGTTGTCGATCCCGGACCTGTTGAGGAGCAGCACGAACCGGACAGGTTCGTCTCCATCGATGGGCACGTAGCCGGCGAGAGCCTTGACTCCACTGAGGGTTCCCGTTTTGCCGACGAGGATCCCTTCCATCGGTGTGTCGAGGAACATTTCCCTGAGTGTTCCCGATTTGCCTGCGACTGCCAGGAGTTGCGGGAACTTCCCCGCGAACCGGTCGAGCAGCACATCAAAGTCATCACACGAGAACCTGTTCTCCGAGGAGAGTCCCGATCCGTCGCGCATCGTCCAGCCATCGGGGACGCCCCATTTCTTCAGCGTCTCGCCCACCACCGCCAGTCCGTTCGATGTCGAGCCGACGCCCCTGCCCTTCAAACCGATCTGCTTGAGG
>JBEDDY010000161.1:0-12197 GCA_041176025.1 Actinomycetota bacterium
GATGATCCCTGGGGACGGGTCCCGGGGGTCTGGGAGGGGGTTTCGGCGCCCGAATCAGGGGCAGAGCCAGTGTTGTCCATGAGTTTTTCCTTGTCAGTCGCGCCTTCTGGCGCGCCATGAACGACCCGGTTGGCTGCCGATCCGGCGCCACCAGGCCGAATCGGCCTATCCCGAAACCCTACCCTTCGGGTCAGCGGAATCGGCGCATGTGCACGCTCTGCACCAGCCCGATCATCATCGCGAAGGCCACCGTGTGGGACCCTCCATAGGACAGGAACGGCAGGGGCACGCCCGACACCGGGGTGATACCCATGGTCATGCCGATGTTCTGGAAGGCCTGCCACAGGATCATGGTGAACACCCCGGCACAGACGAGGACCCCGAGTTTCTCGTTCGCGATGCGGGCGATCCTGTAGATCCTCCACAGCACGACCCCGAACAGGCCGAGAACCGTCCCGCACCCCAGCATCCCGAACTGTTCTCCCAGTGCCGAGAACACGAAGTCCGTGGACTGGACCGGGATGAACCGGCCGTTCGTCAGCGGGCCCTGCAGGTAGCCCTTTCCGAAGAAACCGCCGGTGGCGACCGCACGTTTCGCGAACTTCACCTGGGTGATGAGGTTCTGCAGCTCGGCGCTCTCGGAGTTCTGCTGCAGGAACGCCGTGATGCGCCTCAACTGGTAGGTCCTCACGAGACCCGAGGCGACCCCGGCGACCGCAGAGAGCACCCCCATCCCCGTGATGAAAACGATGTACTTGACCTGCGCACCGGCCACGAGCAGCACGCCCATGGCGCACGCCACGAGAACCGATGCCGACCCGAGGTCGGGCTCGGCGAGGACGAGCAGTGCGGGTGCCCCGACGATGAACAACGACCGGATCAGCCGTTCGTAGGGAACCTTGTCCGAGTCGTCGTCGGCGAGGAAGCCCGCGAGAAGAAGAAGTGTTGTCACCTTGGCGAGCTCCGAAGGCTGCAGAGCGATGGGGCCGATGTCGAACGACAGCTTCGCGCCGCCCTTCACGCCACCCACGACGAGAACCATCACGAGAAGGAACATCGTTCCCGCGTAGAGGGCCTGGGCGCTGCCGCGCAGCTGCACGTAGTCGATCCACATGACCACGGCCATCACGACGATCGCGATGATGAGGAAGACCATCTGTCTCTGCACGAACTGGTACGGGTCGAGGCCGTTCGAGATGAGACGCGGGCGCGTGGCCGAGAAAATCAGGAACAACCCGATCACGGACAACGCACCGACGGCCGCCATGAGAATCCAGTCGATGTTCCGCCCGGGGTCGGCGAACCCGCGCTTGATGTTGCCGAGACCCGAGTTGGGCCGGCGGTGACGGAACACGGCGCTCATCAGTCGCGCACCGAGGAGCCGGAGCCCACCAGGCAGAAGGGACTGTTCAGACGTTGTTCGGGGGCAGGCGCGATCGCATTGACGTCGAGTGGGTCGGCTGGTTGCGCGTCGATGACCCGTGTCTTGCCGGCAAGAGCAGTGAACACGCACTTCACGACCGGCGCCGCCGCCCTGGACCCGAACCCGGCCTTTTCCAGGTACGCGACAGCGGTGTACGGGACGTTCGGGTTCTTGCTGAACGCGGCGAACGCCGAAGAGTCGTTCCACGGGAGGTTGCCCGCGCCCTGCGCGGTGCCGGTCTTGCCCGCGATGGGCAGCGCACGCTTCGGGTACGAGCGGAACAACTTCTCACCGGTGGTCGAGTGGTAGATGTCCGAGCGCACACCGGGACCGGTGATCACGCGGGTGAGCCCCTCGACGATCGCCTCGCGGGCTGTCGGGTCCATCCCGATGTCGCGCTTGACCACCGGGGCAGAGAGATCCTTCATCACGACACCCTTGTCGAGATCGACGCGCCCCGGCCTGCCGTTCGGGGTGCCCGGCCCCCACACCGCCCTCACGACACGCGGCTGCACGACCATTCCGCCGTTCGCGATGGTGCCGTAAGCAACCGCGAGCTGCATCGGGGTTGCCGACAGGAGGCCCTGGCCGATGGCGAACTGTACGTTGTCTCCCACGTAGTACCCCTTGCCCTCCTCCTTGGCGATTGCCCCGCTGGCTGCAAGACGCTGTTTCAGCGCCTTGTTCGGCACGGTTCCGATGAACTCGTACGGCAGGTCGACACCCGTCGGGGAACCGAACCCGAACTGACGGACCTGTTCCTCGAGGATCGGCCTGTAGCCGCGTTGGCTGAAGATTTCCTCGCCGATCTTGTAGAAGAAGACGTCGGACGAGATGGCGAGTGCCGTCACCACGTTGACCCGTCCGTACTTGCACGGTGCGCCGTTGCCGCAGTTTGCGTTCTTGAAGACGCACTTCACGTTCAACTGGCAACGTTCCTCGGGGATGCTCGTCAGCTTGTAGGTGCCGGTGTCCCTCAGCGAGTACTCGACGCCTCCCGGCAACTGACCGGTGTTCAGTGCCGCGTACGCAACGAACGGCTTGAACGTCGAACCGAGGTTGTAACGACCGCTGATTGCGCGGTTCACGAGGATCGACTGGTCGGGGTCCTTCGTGTTCGGGAACAGTTGGTTGAACTTCTCGGAACTGATGCCGGCGTTGAACCACCGGTTGTCGAAGTTCGGGTAGCTCGCCATCGCCAGGATCTCCCCTGTGTCGTGGTTCATCACCACGCTCGACCCGGCCGGCGCCTTGTACAGGTTGACCAACGGGTAGGCGGGGTCGGGCTCCCCGAACTTCAGGATGGTCGGCGCCTCGGTGCGGCGGCGCGCATCGAGTTCGGTGAACAGTGCCTGCTCCGTGAACTGCTGCATGTCGATGTCAATCGACAGCTGGATGTCGTTGCCGGGCACCGCCTCCTGGCGCGACAGTTGGCGCAGGATGCGGCCCCGGGAGTCCACCTCGTACTTCACGAACCCGGGCCTGCCGCGCAGGTCGTTCTCGTACATCTGCTCGACGCCGAAACGGCCGATCCGCGAATCGGGGTCGTACCCGAGCGTCTTGTAGTACAGCGCCGCCGTCTCACTGTCGGGAATGGCACCGAGGAACCCGATCACGTGACTGGCGATCGGGGCGTACGGGTATTCGCGCCGCCAGTCCTCCCGCACGTCGACTCCCGGGTAGTCCTCGCTCCGCTCTCGGAGGAACGTCGCGAGCTGTTCGGAGACGTCCTCCTTCAGCGGCAGGGGCTGCAACTGGTCGTAGCGCTTCGACAGCCAGCGGTCCTCGAGTGCGTTCACCGACATGCCGAGTGCACCACCGAGGCGGTCCCACATCTGCTGCCGGTCGAGTGACCGTGAGATGATCGGCCGGTCGATCGTGATGGTGAGGATGCGTTCGTTGTCGGCCACTATCCGGCCCTTCACGTCGAAGATGCGGCCACGCTCGGGCGTCAACCGGACGGTGCGCGTGCGTACCTCCGACACCCGTTCCTGCAGTCCGCGGGAATCGATGGCCTGCAGGAACCACAGCCGCACCGTGAGGAGCGACGCGAGCGCAATGGACACCGAGACGAGGACGGAGAGACGCGAGATGTTGCGGTCACGCGCCATCAGCGGACGACCCTCGGTTCGGTCAGGGCCCACCTGCACACTCTCTCGAACGGGAGGCTGAGAGCAGCGTTGAACACCGCGACCACGAATGCGATGCCGAGGACCCGGAAGGTCAGCACTCCCTCGACCCCGACCACGGTCAGCGCAATGGGCATCAGAACCGTGCCAACGGCACTTGCCCCGGCCGCCAGGACCATCTGTGACCACCAGTTCGGTTCGTGCACGAACCTGTGCGCGTACCCGGCCAGGTACCCCACGGCGGCGAAGACGGCAGCGCCGACCCCCATGGGGGTGGTCAGCACCATGTCGTACATGAGGCCGATCATGAAACCCGCCGCTGCACCTGTCTCGGATCCGCGGGCCAACCCGCTGCTGGCGGCGAGCAGCAACATGACCTGCAGGCACACACCGAAGGGTCTCATGTCGTTCAGGATCGTCGTCTGGAAGCTGAGCACGACGAGACCGACAAGGAAGAGCCGGAAGTAACGGTTCTCCGCCAGGTCGATCAGGCGGTCGATCACGGCGCGTTCACCTTCTCGGTGGACGGCTGGTAGAGCAGGACGCGGATGAAGTTCAGGGCATCGAGGTTCGCCGAGATCTTCACCTCAAGGAGGGGCCCGAGGGTTCCCGACCGCTTGATGACCCGCGAGACGGTGCCGATCACGATGTCGGGCGGCGCGAGCGAGGATGCCCCGCCCGCGGTGATCACCGGCGAACCGATGTTCACCTCGCCGAACCGCGGCTGGTTCTCGATGAACCGGATGATCGGCGGCTTCGAGATGCCGCGGCCCTCCAGCGCGCCGGTCTCGCGCAACGGCAGGTTCGCGCCTGCGGGAACGGTGATCTCGGACTGGTTGGCCGACCCGGGTTTGTTGATGTCCCCCGTGCCGGTCGGCGCCACGACCGTCGCGTTCGGGGATGTCGACTGCGACGGGTTGGTGACCGTCGGGGGGATGGTCGAACCCGGCGTGAAGCCGGGTATTCCCGCCGTCGTCGTGGTCTTCGGGATCGTGGTCGTCGTGGTCGTCGACGTCGTGGTGCTCTGGTCGACCGTCACGACGGGTGCCCCGGGAACAGTGGTCGTGGTCGGGGGCGTGTTGACCACCTTGACGGCCAGCGAGTAGCTCGGGTCCGTGAGCAACATCACGACTGCACGGCCGTCGAAGACGTCTGTCACCTTGCCGATGAGACCAGCGGCGTTCAGCACCGGCATCCCCACACGTATGCCGCACTCGCTGCCGCGGTTGATCTCGACGGTCTGGGCGAAGTTCGACGGCGACTGTCCGACCACCTGTGCCGAGCACGAGTTGATCCCCGCGAGCGACGGCAGTCCGTTCAGGGCCAGAAGTTCCTGTGCCTCACGGACGCTCGCGACCGCACCGATCTTTGCCCCCTCGCCGTAAGCAACGAGGTCCTTCAGACGGCGGTTCTCCTCCACCACCTCGGTGTAGTTGGTGATGCCGTGCCAGGCGTTCTGCACGGGACGCATCACGACGCGCGTGACGCTCTCCACCGGCCGGAACACGGTGCCGAAGACCGACCTCAACCCGTTCACGGATCCGCTGCCCCGCAGGTCGAGGGTGACGAGCATGATCGAGGAAAGAACAAGCAGCAGGATGATCCTGCGTCGGGTGAAAGTTTTGCCCGCCATGGGGACCGCTTACTGAACGTCGAGTCCCGGTGAGGACATCATCCCGCGCATCGCCTCGATGTTCTCGAGGGCGCGTCCCGAACCGATGGCAACGGCGTACAGCGGATCCGGCGCGACGTAGCACGGCATCCCGGTCTCGTGGGAGATGCGCTGCGTGAGCCCCGTGAGGAGAGCACCACCACCCGACAGGCAGATGCCGCGGTCCATGATGTCGGCTGCGAGTTCGGGCGGGGTCCTGTCGAGCGTGGACTTCACCGAATCAATGATGGCAGTCACCGGTTCGGCGATGGCCTCACGCACGTTCTCACTCGTCAGCTCGATGGTGCGGGGCAGGCCCGTCACGGTGTCGCGACCCCCGACATCTGCCGTCAGCTCGTGTGCAAGGGGCCAGGCGGACGCCATCTGGATCTTGATGTCCTCTGCGGTGTTGATCCCGATGTCGAGGGCGAACTGCGTGCGCACGTACGCGACGATCGCCTCGTCGAGTTCGTCCCCGGCGACCCGCACCGACTGGGCGACCACGATGCCGCCGAGCGAGATGACCGCCACCTCGGTGGTGCCTCCACCGATGTCGACGATCATGTTGCCGCTCGGTTCGTGCACAGGCAGGTCCGCACCGATTGCCGCCGCCATGGGTTCCTCGATGATGTGCACAGGGCGGCGTGCGCCTGCGTACTCGGCTGCGTCCTGCACTGCCCGCTGTTCCACCCCGGTGATTCCGGAGGGGACGCAGATGACCATGCGCGGCTTGCTCCAGCGGCTGGTGGAGATGCGCTGGATGAAGTAGCGCAGCATCTTCTCGCAGACGTCGAAGTCGGCGATCACGCCGTCCTTCAGGGGCCGGATGGCCTGAATGTGCTTCGGGGTGCGCCCGAGCATTCGCTTGGCGTCCAGCCCGACTGCCACGGGACGCCCGTCACGCGTGTCGATGGCCACGACCGACGGCTCGTTCAGCACCACGCCCTGACCCTTCACGTAGACAAGGGTGTTCGCGGTACCGAGGTCGATCGCGATGTCGCGACCAATGGCAAGCGGGTTGTTGCGGCTCATGACGGAAAGTCCACCGCACATGCGTCCTGCATGTGCGTCGGTACAGGAATGGTAATGACCCGGGGCCTACAGGGAGGGGAAGAAGATCTTCAGCTCGCGGGCTGCGGATTCGGCCGAATCGCTGCCGTGGACCAGGTTCTCGGTGAACAGGGTGCCGAAATCGCCGCGAATCGTGCCGGGGGCGGCCTTCGCCGGGTTGGTGGTGCCCATCATGGAGCGCACGATCTCCCAGGTGTCGTCCGGGCCCTCGACGGCGAGTGCCACGACCGGGCCGCGGCCCATGAAGGCGACCAGTTCGCCGTAGAAACCCTTGCCCACGTGCTCTTCGTAGTGGCGGGCGAGGATGTCGGCATCGAGGGTGCGCAGCTCCATGCCGACGAGCTTCAGGCCCTTCTGCTCGAAGCGGGACAGGATGGTGCCGACGAGACCGCGCTCGACGGCATCAGGCTTCAGGAGAACGAGGGTGCGTGTTGACATGGGCTTCAGGCTACGGGCGAACCCGCGGGAGTCCCCATTTTCCTGGGTTTCGACCCGTTTCCGGTCCGATTTCAGGGCAGAACGCGACGCAGATGGGTGCGGGCCGCCCCCACCACGTACAGGGACCCGGCAATCAGCACGGCGTCCTCCGCCGTGGCGTCAGCGAGCGCGCGGTCACAGGCTTGTTCGACCGTGGACACGGTGGACACGTCGTCACAGCCGAGAGCCCGGGCAGCCGATGCGATGACGTCGCCGGGCACCGCCCGGGGGGACGGGGCGGTGGTGCAGATGAGGATGTCGAAGTCGTCGGCCCGCAGGGCTGCGAGGGTCTCGTTCACGTCACGACCCGAGAGCGCGCCGACGATGAGGATACGGCGGCCGACCGGGTCGAAATCCTCGAAGAACACCTGGGCGCACACGTCGGCCCCGGCGGCATTGTGCGCGCCGTCGAGGATCACGAGGGGCTGGTGACCCACCACCTCGAAGCGGCCGGGCATCAACACGTTCGCGAATGCCTCGGACACGATGTCGTGATCGAGCGCTGCGCCGAAGAACTCCTCCACCGCAACGAGCGCCACCGATGCGTTCAGGCCCTGGTGTGCACCGTGGAGAGCAAGGAACAAGTCCTGGTAGTCGGCACGCGGTGTGCGGACGTGCAGTTGCCGACCACCCAGGGCAAGGTGGTTGTCAAGGACATCGAAGTCCTCCCCCCGGTGCAGAACGCCGGAATTCGGTTCCGCATCGAAGATGGGCCACAGGTCACGCCGGGACTCGCCCACCACCGCGACCGAATCGGCCTTGATGATGCCTGCTTTCTCGAGCGCAATGTGCTCCACGGTGGGACCGGCGAACTCGGTGTGGTCGAGCGCGATGTTGGTGATCACGGCCACGTCGGGTCTCACCACGTTGGTGGCGTCCCAGCGACCGAGCATCCCCACCTCGACGACAGCGACGTCGACGGCACAGTCCGAGAAGTGCCGGAACGCGGCGGCCGTCACGATCTCGAAGTAACTCGGCCGGACGCCCGAGATCACCTCAGCGTCAGCCACAGAGGCGACGGCATCGGCGAACTCCTGCTCCCCCACGTTCTCGCAGTCGACCTGTATGCGTTCGCAGATGTTCTCGAGGTGCGGACTGCTGTACGTGCCCACTTTCAGGCCGTGGGACATCAACAACCGCGTGATGATCTGCGTGGTCGACCCCTTGCCGTTTGTGCCGGTGACATGGACGACCCGGTAGTCGAACTGCGGGTCACCGAGAACGCCGAGGAGCCGCTCGATCTTCTCGGTCGAGGGCGATTCCACCCGGCCCGTCTTCTCGTACGACGCGTGTTCGTCGAGGTAGGTCAGGGCTTCGGGGAACTTCACGGGTGCGTCAGCTGGCGGCGCGTCGCTTCGGTGCCGTGCGCGAGGTGCGCGGCACGAGCTCGGCGGGCGTGCGGTTGTTCACGCAGTCGGCATCCACGACGATGCGGCCGATGTCGGTGCGGCCCGGCACCTCGTACATGACGTCGAGCAGGGTCTCCTCGAGAATGGCGCGGAGACCGCGTGCACCGGTGCCGCGCTTCAGTGCGAGGTCAGCGATGGCACCGAGGGCCTCCGGCGTGATGTCGAGTTCGACGTCGTCGAACTCGAAGATCTTCACGTACTGCTTCACGAGTGCGTTCTTCGGCTCGGTGAGGATGGACATGAGGGCCGGACGGTCGAGCGCATGGACCGCACCCACCATGGGGAGGCGACCGATGAACTCGGGGATCATGCCGAACTTCAGCAGGTCCTCGGGAAGGACCTGCGCGAACAGTTCGCCCGGGTCCTTTTCGTCCTTCGACATGACCGTTGCGTGGAAACCGACACCCTTGCGGCCGATGCGGTTCTCGATGATCTGCTCGAGACCTGCGAAGGCACCGCCGCAGATGAACAGCACGTTGGTGGTGTCGATCTGAATGAACTCCTGGTGCGGGTGCTTGCGGCCTCCCTGCGGGGGCACCGATGCGACGGTTCCCTCCAGGATCTTGAGGAGCGCCTGCTGCACGCCCTCGCCCGAGACGTCACGCGTGATGCTGGGGTTCTCGGCCTTGCGTGCCACCTTGTCGATCTCGTCGATGTAGACGATGCCCTGCTCGGCCTTCTTCACGTCGAAGTCGGCGGCCTGCAGCAGCTTCAGCAGGATGTTCTCGACGTCCTCGCCCACGTACCCGGCCTCGGTGAGCGCGGTCGCGTCGGCAACCGCGAACGGCACGTTCAGCATGCGTGCGAGGGTCTGGGCAAGGTGCGTCTTGCCGCAACCCGTCGGACCGAGCAGCAGGATGTTCGACTTCTGCAGCTCCACCTCGTCGCGACGCAGGCCCGTGCTCTGCTGCATGTGCTGGAGACGGCGGTAGTGGTGGAACACGGCCACGGACAGGACCTTCTTCGCCTGCTCCTGGCCGACGACGTACTCGTCGAGGAACGCCCGGGTCTCGGTGGGCGTCGGCAACGAGTCGAGACGGACATCGGAGCGGTCCCCGACCTCTTCCTCGATGATCTCGTTGCAGAGCTCGATGCACTCGTCGCAGATGTACACGCCGGGACCGGCGATGAGCTTCTTGACCTGCTTCTGCGACTTGCCGCAGAACGAGCACTTCAACAACTCGCCTGTGTCACCAAATTTGGCCACGAAGTGCCCCCGCGTTCTGGTTGGTTCGCGTCAGCGGATCGGACCGGTGCGGTCCGCCAGGTGACGCGATGAAATGACATCATCGATGATGCCATACGCGAGGGCCTCATTTGCTTCCAATACGAAGTCACGGTCCGTGTCGTTGTGGATGCGTTCGAGGGGCTGGCCCGTGTGGTTGGCCAGGATCTCCTCCAGCAGCTCGCGCATGCGGAGGATTTCGTTGGCCGCGATCTCGAGATCGGTGACCTGCCCGTAGCCCACCTGGCCGTAGGGCTGGTGGAGCAGGACGCGGCTGTGCGGGAGTGCCAGGCGCTTGCCCTTGGTGCCGGCGGCCAGGAGGACGGCCGCGGCCGAGGCCGCCTGGCCGAGGCAGATCGTGGCGATGTCGTTCTTGATGAACTGCATCGTGTCGTAGATGGCGAACAGTGCCGTGATGTCGCCACCCGGGCTGTTGATGTAGATGTTGATGTCACGGTCGGGGTTCTCCGACTCGAGATGGATCAACTGCGCGCAGATCAGGTTGGCGATGGTGTCATCGATCGGTGTGCCGAGGAAGATGATGTTCTCCTTCAGCAGACGACTGAAGAGGTCGTACGTGCGCTCGCCGCGACTCGTCGTCTCGGTGACGTTCGGAACGTAGTAGTTCTGGAAGTTCACTCTGCATCCTCATGGTCGTGGTCACCATGATCATGGTCACCGTGGTGGTGGTCAGCCTCGGAGTGACCGAGGACCTTCTCGGAGTCGAGTGTTGCACCGTTCTGGTCCACGTAGGTGGCATTGTGCAGCAGCCAGTCGAGGGACTTGGACTTGCGGATCTGTGACGACAGGTCAGTGACGGCATCGTTCTGCTCGTAGGCCTTGCGGACCTTCGCCACCTTCTCGTTCACCTGCACGGCGATTGCCTGGAACTCCGCCTCGATGTCGTCGTCGGTGGTCTCGATCCCCTGGGCCGTTGCGACCGCGCGGAGGGCGAGGTCGACCTTGACGGCCTTCTCGGACTGGATCTTCAGACCCTCGATGAACGAGGCGGTGTCCTGGCCGGTTGCGGACAGCCACTGGTCGAGTGCGATGCCCTGCTGCTGGAACTGCTGGATCGTGTTCTGCACGCGGGCCTGCAGGTCGCCCTGCACCATGGAGTCGGGCACCTCGATGTCGACGAGTGCCGCGAGCGCATCGGTGACGCGGTCGACAACCGTGCGGCGCATCGTGTTCAGGCGCATCTCCTCGAGGCGCTCGCGGAGCGCACCCTTCCACTCGGCGACTGTCTCGTGCTCGGCGATGTTGTCCTTGACCCATTCGTCGGTGAGGTCGGGCAGCTTCAACGTCTGCACCTTGTTCACGGTGACCTTGAACTGCGCAGGCTCCTCGGTTCCGTTCGGCGTTGCGGTGAAGTTCAGCTGGTCGCCCTTCTTGACGCCCGTCAGCTGGTCATCGAAACCGGGCGCGACCCAGCCGCGACCGATCTCGTATGTCCACTCGTCGACGTTCAGACCGGCGACGGGCTCGCCGTCGCGGCTTCCCTCGAGGTCGATGATCACGTAGTCGCCGACCTTCGAGAGCTCTTCGCTCTCGACGAGGTCACCGTGGCGGCGGAGCTCCGACTCGACGGCCTCGTTGAACTCCTCGTCCGACATGTCGGGGCTGACAAGTTCCACGCGCAGGCCGTTGTACCCCGGGACCGTGATCTCCGGACGGACCTCGCACGTTGCCTCGAATTTCACGGGGCCGGACTCGGCACCGTCGACGATGTCCACCTGCGGGGTGGCAATGAGGTCGACGTCGTGCTCGCGCACGGCCTGGGTGAGGTACTGCGGGATGGCGTCGTTCAGGGCCTGTCCGCGTGCGGCATCAAGACCGATGCGGGCCTCGAGCACCTTGCGCGGTGCCTTTCCGGGACGGAACCCGGGCATGCGCACCTCGTGTGCGATCTTGCGGAACGCCGCGTCGATGTTCGAGTCGAATTCGGACTCGTCCACTTCGATGGACAGCTTGACTTTGTTGCCCTCAAGGGCTTCGAGAGTGCTTTTCACAGGGTGCCGAGTGTATCGGCGGGGTATTCATCCCCATTTGGGGCGGGGCGGTCCGGATTCGGGGTTGAGAAGGCGGGAACGGTCATAATGGGGAGATGTCGTTCTGGAAGCCACACGCACTCGCGAAGCCGCACACCGGCCAGATCAACCTGCGCATCGGTGACCGGGTCGTGGCCATCTCCGACCTCGACGGGGTCTCCTCGGGCACCGAAGGCAAGGTCATCCTGGCCAATGGTTTCAGTTGGCTGCGCTACCGCGTGTTGTTCGCGAACGGCGTCGAACTGGGCGACCTCGACCACCGCACCATCGCACCGACCGGCCGCAGCGCCAAGCGCGCAGCAAAGGCCGCCAAGCGCGCTTCCTGACGTCGCGCTCGCCCGCCGGACCGGGTTCGGGGCCGGCGGTAGCGTTCATTTCACACCGCGGGGTGTGGCGCAGTTGGTAGCGCGCCTGCTTTGGGAGCAGGAGGCCGGGAGTTCAAGTCTCCCCACCCCGACCACTCCGTCGCGCACGGGCGACGGTTCCCGACAGGAGCACCCATGAGTTCGGAACTCGACGCAGCAAAATACGTGTCCTTCACCTCCTACAAGAAGGACGGCACTCCGGTGTCGCTCCCGGTGTGGGTGGTGCCCTTCAACGGTGGCTACGCCTTCACCACGGACTCGAACTCGTACAAGATCAAGCGCATCAAGAACGATGCGCGCGCCACGCTCCGTGTCTGCGACATCCGCGGCAAGGTCACCGACGGGGCATCCGTGTATTCCGGTGCGGCAGTGGTGCTCGGGGCCGGCGACGTCGCC
>JBEDDY010000162.1:0-3700 GCA_041176025.1 Actinomycetota bacterium
TCGTGGCTCACTGCTGACCGCGCACCATTGCGACGGCGTCGCGGACGAGTGCGCGTGCCTCTTCCTCGCTCGCACCCTGCGACACGAGAAGCTGCACCCGCTGCTCGATCCGTTCGGCGATCGCGTCGTCGAAGACATCGATCCGGGGGCGTTGCGACGTGGCGGTCACCGCGATGAGGACCAGGGCGGCAATGGCCGTGACCATGCCGATGCTCAGGACCCATCCTGCGTTGTTCCCGTTGATGGACGTGACGATGATCCCCGCGATGCCCGCGACGAAGATCACCGCGCACACGGGGCGGAGGATTCGGGAGGCGAGCATGGTCAGCGTGCCAGCGGCTTGTACTTGATGCGGTGTGGCTGCTCGGCGGCCGAACCGAGTTCCTTGCGGCGCCAGGCCTCGTACTCGCTGAAGTTGCCCTCGAACCAGCGCACCTGGCTGTCGCCCTCGAACGCGAGCACGTGCGTGGCGATGCGGTCGAGGAACCAGCGGTCGTGGCTGATGACCACCGCGCAGCCGGGGAACTGCTCCAGCGCATCCTCGAGGGCGCGGAGCGTGTCCACGTCGAGGTCATTCGTCGGTTCGTCGAGGAGCAGAAGGTTGCCGCCACGCTTCAGCAACTTGGCCAGGTGGACTCTGTTGCGCTCGCCGCCCGAGAGGTCCCCGACGAGTTTCTGCTGGTCGCTTCCCTTGAAGTTGAACGATGCGACGTACGCACGGCCGTGGATCTCGCGGCCGCCGACCTTCATGTGCTCGACGCCGTCGGTGATCTCCTCGTAGACCGTCTTCTTCGGGTCGAGGTCGTCTCGGTTCTGGTCGACGTAGCTCATCTGCACCGTGTCGCCGATGGTGATGGTGCCGGCGTCGGGTGCCTCCTGGCCCGCGAGCATGCGGAAGAGCGTCGTCTTGCCGGCGCCGTTCGCGCCGATGATCCCGACGATGCCGGCAGGCGGGAGCCTGAAGGAGAGGTTGTCGATGAGAAGACGGTCACCGAATCCCTTCGACATCCCGTTGACATCGATGACGGTGTCACCGAGACGCGGACCCGCGGGGATCGCGATCTCCAGCTTGTCGGGACCGCGCTCGGCGGCCATCGCCTCCGCATGCAGCTTGTCGTAGGCGGCTAGGCGCGCCTTGCCCTTGGCCTGCCGGGCCTTGGGCGACAACTTGACCCACTCGAGTTCGCGCGCGAGGGTGCGCACCCGGTTCTCGTTCGACTTCTCCTCGGCGGCGAGTCGCGTCTGCTTCTGCTCGAGCCAGCTGGAGTAGTTGCCCTCGAACGGGATGCCGCGGCCGCGGTCGAGCTCCAGGATCCACTTGGCCACGTTGTCGAGGAAGTAGCGGTCGTGCGTGATCGCGACGACCGTCCCCTGGTACTCCTGCAGGAACCGCTCCAGCCAGTCGACGCTCTCGGCGTCGAGGTGGTTCGTCGGTTCGTCGAGCAGGAGGAGGTCGGGCCGGGACAAGAGAAGACGACACAGCGCCACGCGGCGGCGCTCGCCGCCGGAGAGCTTCGTCACGTCGGCGTCGTTCGGCGGACAACGCAGAGCGTCCATCGCGATCTCGACGTTGCGCTCGAGGCTCCATGCATCGGTCGCGGCGATCTTGTCCTCGAGCTCGGCCTGGAGGGCACCCACCTTGTCGTAGTCGGCATCGGGGTCGCCCCACATCGCCATGACCTCGTTGTAGCGGTCGATGATCGCCTGGACAGGGGCCACGCCGTCCATGACGTTGCCGAGCACATCCTTGTTGGGGTCCAGCTGGGGCTCCTGCTCGAGCAGGCCCACGGTGAACCCGGGGGTCAGCCGGGCCTCGCCCGAGTAGCCGTCATCGAGGCCCGCCATGATCCGGAGCAGGCTGGATTTGCCGCTGCCGTTCGAGCCGAGAACCCCGATCTTGGCCCCCGGATAGAAGGAAAGCGAGATGTTCTCGAGGATGGTGCGGTCGGGCGGGTAGAACCGACCGAGCTTGTAACAGGTGTAGATGAACTCGTGAGCCATGACCGCACCGAGGCTAGTTCGGGCCGCCCAATTCCCCCTTGCCGGTGCCGGTGGCTGGTACTTTGACCGATGCGCCCCCCTCCGGGCGTTTCATCAAAGGGGAACTACACAATGAACGCTGCGAATCTCTTCAGCCAATACCACATTGGTAATTTCTGGTTCCGGTACCTGCACGTGCTCGCAGGCATCACCTGGATCGGATTGCTGTACTACTTCAACCTGGTGCAGGTGCCCGGTCTGGCCGCCTACGGTGACGAGGGCAAGGCCCGCAACATCACGATCACCCAGATCGCCTCGCGTGCGCTGTGGTGGTTCCGCTGGGCGGCCGTCGCCACCCTCGCGACCGGCATCCTCATCACCGGTGTCCTGCCTGACTACATGCAGGACTTCATGAACCACGCGGGTGACGACCCGGCGAACGCCAAGAACGCCGCCATCTCGGTGGGCATGATCCTCGGCATCACCATGGCCGCAAACGTGTGGATGGTCATCTGGAAGAACCAGAAGGTCGTCCTCGCGAACGCTGCCAACGTCCTGAACGGCGGCGAGGCAGACCCGAACGCAGCCGGTGCCGGTCGTCGCGCCATGCTGATGTCGCGCCAGAACCTCATCTTCTCGGTCTCGATGCTGTTCTACATGGTCGGCGCAGCGCACTTCTACCCCGAGGCATTCTCGGCGACCAGCGGCAACGCCAACACGTTCGTCATCATCTCCGTGGTGATCGGCGCCCTGCTCCAGCTGAACGCGCTCGGCAAGTTCGGCGGAACGGCCGCCGGCAACAAGATGCTGAAGCCGTACGAGTCGCACAAGAACGCGATCATCACCGGTGTGGCGCTGTGGGCGGTGCTGTTCATCATCTCCATCATCCTGATGGGCTGATCAACCGGACACGGAACGAACGAAGGGCCGCCCCGTCGGGGCGGCCCTTCTGCATTTCCGGCGTTTCTACCTACGGCTCGACGGTGAGCGTGGCCTTCATGTTCGAGTGACCGGGCACGTCGCAGATCAGCACGTACGTGCCGGCCTCGAGGTTCACCGTGCCGGAGTCGTTCGAACCCTTCTCTTCGATGACCAGCTTGAAGTTCGGGACCTTCACGTCATCCTTCGCGATGATCAGGGTGTGGCGGACCGAGTCCTGGTTCGAGTAGCCGATCACCAGGTCCCCGGCCTTCACCGTTCCGTAGTCGGCCTTGTCGAACTTC
Organism: Actinomycetota bacterium; assembly: GCA_041176025.1. Taxonomy (GTDB): domain Bacteria; phylum Actinomycetota; class Acidimicrobiia; order Acidimicrobiales; family Ilumatobacteraceae; genus UBA2093. The sequence continues at coordinate 3,204 of JBEDDY010000162.1, forward strand.
AGGGAGGGAACCGCGTTGACCTGCAGGTCGACCTGGGCCGGGAGGGTCTCGGCCGGGGCAGAGGACCCACTGCTGCAGGAGGCGAGAAGTGCGACGGGGGCCGCGACGAGGGCGATGCGGAAGAATCGAATCATGCCTGAAATTTACTGGGACTGACCGCAAGAGGCACCAGACGGCGACGCCGAGACAAGTACCATTTGTCACGCGCGGACAAGGGCGTCCGCGTGAACTTCCACAAGGCGGCACCCCATGGCTGACATCGCTGATCGCACACAGGATTTCGGTGCGAACTCCTGGCTCGTCGAAGAGATGTACGAGCAGTTCCGCAACGACCCCGCGTCCGTCAGCGATGCGTGGCGCGAGTTCTTCAGTGACTACAAGAGCATGCTCGGGAACGGTTCGTCCAACGGTGCCGCAGTGACCCCTGCTCCTTCTGCTGCGCCGGTCCCGGCAGCACCGGCGCCCACCACGGCTGCATCCGCCGCCCCGGCACCGGC
>JBEDDY010000163.1:0-5332 GCA_041176025.1 Actinomycetota bacterium
CGCACTGGGGTATTGGTTCGGCGCATTTCTCCTTGGCAACATCGCGTCTCTCATGGCCGTTCTCCTTGTCTGGCGGCCGGAGAACACCGACGACCCGGTGCCGATCTGGGCCACCGCGGCGTCCGCTCTTGGTCTGTGGACGGTGTTCTTCCTGTTCCTCCTGCTTCTCAGCCGGGGCATCGGCAGTCGCTCGATGCGCCATGACTACGGACTTGCCTTCACCGGGAGGGACGTCCTGGTCGGCCTGCCGCTCGGCGTGTTCAGCCAGTTCGTTCTCGTCAACATCGTCAACTGGCCGCTGTCTCGGATTTTCCCCGACAGCTTCTCGCCCGAGGCGGTCGAGCAGCGTGCCCGCGAACTGACCGAATCCGCGACGGGGGCGTGGGCCGTCGTGTTGGTGGCTGTCGTCGTGTTCGGGGCGCCGTTCATCGAGGAACTTGTGTACCGAGGGCTGGTCCAGCAGGGACTGGCAAACTCCCTGGGCGCGACGCGCGCGTGGCTGATCGCCGCGGTGCTCTTTGCGGCTATCCACCTCGAGCCCATCGAGTTCCCCGGGTTGCTGGCGTTCGCACTGGTGCTCGGCTGGTGCTACCTGCGCACGAGTCGTCTCGGTCTGTGCATTGTCACCCACATGGCGTTCAACGCCTCGGGTCTGCTCGTCGTGTCGCTGATCAATTGACGGTTCGTGCGGTGAAGGTGGTGGAATGGACGTCGTGACAGAGGAAGCAGTCGAGCCCGCGGGGGCCGTGGACTCCGAACTCTCGCTGACCCTGAAGTCGATGCTCACCACGGCGGTCGTCCTCGGCGCGACCCTCATGGTCTTTGCCACGATGCAGCCGAGCCTGATCTTCAGGAACAACACGCCCACCGGCGGCGACATGGGTGCGCACGTGTGGGGCCCCGCGTATCTCCGCGACGTGCTGCTGCCCCACTGGCGTCTCACGGGATGGAGCATGGATTGGTACGCCGGACTTCCGGCCTACCGCTTCTACATGGTCGTGCCGGCACTGATGATCGTGCTGCTCGACGTGGTCCTGCCCTACGGCATCGCTTTCAAGATCATCGCGGTGGCGGGGCTCGTCGCGTTCCCCGGTGCGGTGTGGTTGATGGGCAAGATGTCGAAGCTCGCCTACCCGCTGCCGGAACTGCTGGCGATCGGTGCGGTGATGTTCCTGTACGACGAGAGCTTCACCATCTACGGCGGCAACATGGCATCGACGATGGCGGGAGAGTTCTCCTTCTCGATCGCGCTGACGCTCGGCATGCTCGGTCTCGGCCTGCTCGCGAGGGGACTGGACGACGGCACGCACCGGGCATGGGCCGCCGTCGTCATCGCGCTGTCGGCATTGAGCCACGGCATCGTGCTCATCTTCGTCTTCCTCGGTGCGGCCCTGATGATCGTCATGAAGAGGGACATGCAGCGGCTCAGGTTCGGTGTCGTCACAATCGGCACGTCGGTCCTGCTGTCGGCCTTCTGGGTGGTCCCGTTCCTCGGTGGCCACAAGTTCATGACCGACATGAAGTACGAACCGCGGCCGAGCGGTGCCACCGACTCGCTGTGGAAGATGTACTTCCCGCTCGCCCCGGCCTTCAACTACCTGCTCGTCGCGCTGGCCATCGCGGGGTTCGTCGGCTCGATCGGCAAGAAGCGATTCTTCGGAACGTGGATGGGCGTGTATTCGGTCATCCTGATGATCGGCGTGAAGGTCGCACAGGACAGCCTGCCGGTGATCGGTCTGCTCTGGAACCCCCGCATCCTCCCGTTCGTGTACCTGCTGCGCTACCTCCTGGCGCTCATCGGGGTGTACGACATCGCGATCTTCGTGAAGCAGTCGGTCTTCATGCAGCGCAACCCGGGCGTCATCCCGCCGGCACCGAGGCTCCCCGTGTTCAGCGCCGTTCTCGCGGCTGCGTCGGTGTTCTGCCTGGTCGTCATCGGAGTGAGGTACCAGAGCCTCCCCGGTGCACGGCTCGAGTCGACGGCAACGAAGACCAACTACGTGTGGGGGCCTCTCACGTTCCCGTCCACCCGGGCATTCAGTGACGGATGGGCCCGCTGGAACTTCTCCGGCTACGAGGGCAAGGGCGCGTACAAGGAGTACCACGACGTGGTGCAGGCGATGAAGACGCTCGGCGAGAACCCAGCCCACGGTTGCGGCCGCGCACTGTGGGAGAACAACGGTGAGTTGAACAAGTACGGCACCACCATGGGGCTCATGCTGCTGCCGTTCTGGACGAAGGGGTGCATCGGCTCGATGGAGGGTCTGTACTTCGAGGCGGCCGGCACCACCCCGTACCACTTTGTTGCTGCGGCAGCTCTCTCGAAACAGAGCAGCAACCCCGTCCGCGAACTCCGATACGACAACAACGACCCGCAGCTGGGCGTGCGGTACATGCGATCGCTCGGCATCCGCTACTACATGGCGTTCACGCCCGAGGCAGTCTCGAAGGCCGCCACCGAACCCGACCTGCGGGAAGTGGCAGTCACGGGGCCCTGGCACATCTACGAAATCGAGGACACGGCACTCGTCGAACCGTTGAGCGTCCGGCCGGTCGTCGTCAACGAGCGCCCGGGGGACCAGAGAGAGCGTTGGCTGGAGGTGGGAATGTCCTGGTTCCAGCACGGTGACGAATGGTCCGCGCTTCCCGTTGCGAACGGTCCCTCCGATTGGCAGGAGATCGATGTCGTCGTCGACACGTCGCGACAGGTGGGCCGTCCGGGGGAGTCGGGCCGCCAGGTGGACATCGTGAAGCCCGGCAGCGCGATCACCGCCGCGCCCCTGCCTGTGGTGAACGTGACGAATGTCGTCCAGGACGACGAATCGATCTCCTTCGACGTGGACCGCACGGGAGTCCCCGTACTCGTGAAGGTGAGCTACTTCCCGAACTGGAAGGTGAAGGGCGCACCGTCCGTGCACCGTGCCGCACCGAACATGATGGTGGTCGTCCCGACATCGACACATGTCACCTTGTCGTACGAACCCTCGGGGCTCGACAACTTCAGCTATGTCCTCACATTCGCGGGAATCTGCATGGTGGTGTGGTTCACGCGCCGCAGGTTCCGCTACGGCACGGCGATGCCGGACCGCCGGTCGGTCGTGCTCGACGACGAGGCACTGGGGCTAGCCTCGGCGGGCGATGACAACTGACCCGCGCATCCTCGATGCCATCGTCAAGGCGTACGACGTACGGGGCACGACTCCCGACCAGATGAACGACGAGGTCGCCCACGCCCTGGGTGTCGGGTTCGCCACTTTCACCGGTGCCGCATCGATCGTCGTCGCACGGGACATGCGCCTGACGGGCGAGTCGCTGGTGCGTGCTTTCGCGGACGGAGCGAACTCCTGCGGGGTCGACATCATCGACCTCGGTCTCGCCAGCACCGACATGGTCTACTTCGCGGCGGGAACTCTCGACATGCCCGGTGCGATGTTCACGGCGTCGCACAACCCGGCCCAGTACAACGGTGTGAAGTTCTGCCTCTCGGGTGCGCGACCGGTCGGGCTGGACACCGGACTTGCCGACATCCGCGACACGGCCAAGCAGGTGCTGACGGGCAACGGGCCCACGCCGTCGGAGACGCGCGGCATGGTGTCGGAGAGGGCAATGCTCGACGCGTTTGCCGACCACGTGGTCGGGTTCATCGACACGTCCGTGCTGAAGCCGATGAAGGTCGTCGCCGACACCGCCAACGGAATGGGTGGTCTGATCGTGCCCGTCGTCTTCGACCGTCTGCCCATGATGGAACTCGAGGTCATGTATCCCGAACTCGATGGTTCGTTCCCGAACCATCCCGCCGACCCCATCCAGCCCGCGAACCAGAGGGACCTGCAGGCACGGGTCGTTTCCGGGGGTTTCGACGTGGGGCTCGCGTTCGACGGCGACGCCGACCGGGTCTTCGTGGTGGACGAGAAGGGCCGCGGTCTCAGCGGTTCCACGACGACGGCCATCCTGGCGGCAGGGATCCTGCGCACCAACCCGGGCGCCACGATCCTCCACAACCTCATCTGCTCCAGGTCGGTGCCGGAGGTTGTGCGGGAGAACGGCGGCGTTCCGGTGCGCACGAAGGTGGGCCACTCGAACATCAAGCAGGTGATGGCAGAGACCGGCGCGGTGTTCGGCGGAGAGCACAGTGCGCACTACTACTTCCTCGACAATTTCCGCGCGGACAGCGGGATCATCGCCGCGATGTTCATCCTCGCCGAGATGTCCCGTGCAGGGAAGCCGCTCAGCGAGTTGCGTACGCCCTTCGAGAGGTACGAGGCGAGCGGGGAGATCAACACGGAGGTCGCCGACCCGAATGCGGTCATAGACATCGTTGCCGCACGGTTCCCCGGGAAGCCACAGGACCGCATCGACGGACTGACGGTCGACTGCGGTGACTGGTGGTTCAATCTCCGTCCCTCGAACACCGAACCGTTGCTCCGGCTCAACCTCGAGGCATCCACCCGCCCGGACTGTGACGATCACGTCGCGGAACTCCTCTCCATCATCACGTCTTGTTAAGGAACCCCATGGCCATCGACCCAGCTCTCCTCAGCATCCTCGCCTGCCCGCAGGACAAGGGGCCCCTGTTCTACGTGGAGGACGAGGACTTCCTCTACAACCCCCGGTTGAGGCGCAAGTACCCCGTCCGGGACGACATCGCGGTCATGCTCATCGACGAATCAAGCCAGGCGGACGACGCGGAACACGCGCGTGTGACGGCTCTCATCGAGTCCCGCGGGATCAAAGCGACATTCGGCGCCTGAAACGCGAGTAGAGTCAGCAGCCGATTCGGCTGAATTGACCGGTGCCAGTGGGCCCCAGCCATGGATCGACCCCATTCGTCATCCCCATAAGGAGTTGCCATGCCCACTCTCGGAAAGCACGACTTCCGTGTCGCCGACCTCAGCCTTGCCCCGTTCGGCCGCAAGGAGATCCACCTCGCAGAGCACGAGATGCCCGGCCTGCGCTGGCTGCGCAAGGAGTTCGGTGCGTCGAAACCGCTCGCCGGTGCCCGCATCTCGGGTTCGCTGCACATGACCATCCAGACGGCGGTTCTCATCGAGACGCTCGTCGAGCTCGGTGCGGAGGTCCGTTGGGCCTCCTGCAACATCTTCTCCACCCAGGACCACGCGGCCGCGGCGGTCGTCGTCGGCCCGAACGGCACTGCGGAGAACCCGCAGGGCGTGCCCGTCTTCGCATGGAAGGGCGAGACGCTCGAGGAGTACTGGTGGTGCACCGAGCAGATGATGACCTGGCCCGACGGCGGGCACGCGAACATGATCCTCGACGACGGTGGTGACGCGACCCTGCTCGTGCACAAGGGCGCCGAGTACGAGGCAAAGGG
>JBEDDY010000164.1:0-5654 GCA_041176025.1 Actinomycetota bacterium
GCATGGAACGTGTTCTTCGCGCAACACCCGCTGATGGTGACGCCGATGATGGCAGAGCCCACCATGACCCGTGGCTACGACAAGTCGTTCGTCGGTGCGATGGCCAGCATGACGACTATCGGTCGATGGGGCATGAACCTCTCGGCCATTTCCATCCCGGCACTCGCGTTCCCCATGGGTCTCCATGAAGGTGCGCCACTGGGCGTGCAGATCACGGCGCACACATGGCGTGAGGACCTGATCCTGGGCGCCGGAGACGCGCTCGAGACCCGCCTCGGACCCGTGGGGGCTGTCGACACCGCCTGGTGACGAGTCTCAGCGCAATGTGATGCGGTCGAGCGCGGCGTCCACCGCCACGCTGTAACCGTCCACCTTCTCCGCGTCGACCAGGACTGAGCACTTCGGGTCGGCCGCAAGCGCCGCACGGTACGCGCGGTACGAATCGACACTCGGGAATGCATCGAAACAGATCACATCGAATGTGCGGCCGTCTCCCATGATGGTTCCCTCGACGTCGTACCACTGGCCACGGTCGGAGCCGTTCGCCGCAGCATGTGCGCGTGACGCCTCGAGTGCAGCCACAACGTCGGCCGCCGACACACCGTTGATGCCCTTGTGCGCGCTCACCGCGACGACGGCGCGTTCCGACTTCTTCGACCGGTAGTCACCGGGCACCGCACCCTCGCGCGGCAACGAACCGATGACGAAGGTCTCGGACATTCCCGCAGCCTTGTGCACGTGCTTCTCCTGGAAGTCCGGGCGGGCCTGCATGTCGATGAACGACTTGCGGGTTGCGTAACACACCACGCCGATGCGGTGCCATGCGGGGGTCATCGAGCCGGACTGGTCGACGACGTCACCGTGGAACGCCACGTAGGCGCCGATCTTGCCGAGCACGTCGACGGGCGAGTAACGATCGTCGGCCTCCTTGCCGGAGATCCCCTTCTCGCCGTTCTCGCCGTAGTCGGCTTCTTCCTTGTAGTTCATGAAGTTCACCATGAACACCGGGCCGTCTTCCTCCGGCTTCATCGTGAACATGCGCATCCCGTATTCCTTGTCGGTCTTCCCGTACGGGTGACGCACTCCCTTTGGCGGCTGCTCGCTCATGTGATTCCTCTTTCCGGTTTCGGGTCGCCTACTGGCGGCCCATTTCTGATTTCGCCTCGGCGGAAACCGCGGCATTCGACTTCTTGCCGGCCTCGATGGTGACCTCGAGGAGCTCTCCCGTGTACGCGAACGGTGCCTCGTAGCGCAGGCTGACTGCTGATCCATGGTCCTGGCCGAGACTGGGCCCCACCGACGACATCATCGACATGTACAGCGGCACCTCGGCACGGCCAGTCTCGACACCGTCGAAGTCCAGCGTGATCGTGCCGGTGCGGTTGTCTCCCCTGCGCAGGTGGACACCGAGCGCAACGACACCAGTCGGTACCGGCACCACGGATTCCACGACTGTGTGATCGCCGAACGCGTTGTAGTCGACGACGAACTTTCCGTCCTGCACGAACATCGAGAAACCGGAGTTCTGCGTGCCCGTCGCGTACAGGACCCCCTCGTCACCGGCTGCGTAGTTGACCGTGGCGACGAGATCCACACTGCGGCCACCGAGACCTGCCGCGGCCTGGCCGGGCATCGGCGACATCGGCGGACGGTACGTGTACCTGCGGTTCTCCGGGTGGGGCGAACGCGCACGGAACCGCGCGCCGAACAACTCAACGCCGCGGTCGTCCAGCGGCAGCACGCCGTGCTTCTCGGCCTCCTGCCACCAGATGCCGATCATCTCCTCCAGCTTCGCGGGTTCCGAGCCGGCGAGATCGTTGCATTCCGAACGGTCGACGTTCAGGTTGTACAGCTCCCACTTCTCGTCCTCGTACGACTGGCCTGCCGTGTGCTTCAGCACCGCCTTCCAGCCGTGGGCGACGACTGCGAGGCTTCCCGCATTCTCGAAGTACTGAACGGTGTTCGTCGCCGGGGCATCGGCCTTCCCGATGACGGGCTTGAACGACTTGCCAGTGACCGGCATCTGCTCGTACCCCTTCACCACTTCCGGTGGCGTGACGCCGATGATGTCGTAGACGGTGGCCACGATGTCGGACACGTGGACGAACTGGTCGCGCTTCGTGCCGCGCTGCTCCGCCGGCACGCCGTTCGGCCAGTGGAACACCATCGGCACGTGCACGCCGCCCTCGTGGGTGTTCTGCTTGTACCAGCGGTACGGCGTGTTGCCGCACTGGGCCCAGCCCCACGGGTAGTTGCAGTGGCTGTTCGGCCCGCCGATGTCGTCGATGTTCTTGATGGCCTCGTCGGGCATCTCGATGATGCCGTTGAAGAACTTCATCTCGTGCATGACACCGAAAGGCCCGCCCTCCTGCGACGCACCGTTGTCGGCGTGGAGCACGAGAACCGTGTTGTCGAGCTGGCCGAGGCGGCGCAGTCCCTCGACCAGACGACCGATCTGCTTGTCGGTGTGGTCGAGGAACGCCGCGAAGGCCTCCTGCATGCGGCACGCGAGCGCCTTCTCGTTGTCGGTCAGCTTGTCCCAGGGCTTCACACCGGGGTTGTGCGGTGCGAGAACGGTGTCGGCGGGGACCACACCGGTCGCGATCTGCTTCTTGAACCACCGTTCGCGGATGACGTCCCAACCCTCGTCGTACTTGCCCTTGTACTTCGCCATGTACTCCGGCGGCGCCTGGTGCGGTGCGTGCGTCGCCCCGAATGCGACGTACCCGAGGAACGGACGGTCGGGGCGCACGCCCTTGTAGTCGGCGATGATCCTCAGCGCGTTGTCGATGAGGTCCTCGCTGACGTGGTACCCGTCCTCCGGTGTTCCCGGCGGGTCCACGGGATGGTTGTCCGCGACGAGTTCCGGGTGGAACTGGTCAGTCTCGCCGTCGAGGAAGCCGTAGAAACGGTTGAAGCCGCGTGCGAGCGGCCACTGGTCGAACGGCCCTGCAGCCGAGCACTGCTCCATCGGTGCGAGGTGCCACTTGCCGACGGCAAACGTGCCGTACCCGGCGCCACCCAGAACCTCGCCGACCGTCGCGGCGTGATTCGAAATGTGACCCAGCTGGTTCGGGTAACCGGTGACGAAGTTCGAGACCGAGCGCATGCCCACCGCATGGTTCGAGCGACCGGTGAGAAGCGCCGCACGCGTGGGCGAACAGAGGGGTGTCACGTGGAAGTTCGTGAACTGCAGACCGTTCGAGGCCAGCGCATCGATGTTCGGTGTGTCGATGTCGGAGCCGAAGCAGCCGAACTGTGCAAAGCCCGTGTCGTCCATGAGGATGAGGATGACGTTCGGTGCGTCCTCGCCCGGGTGGGCCGGCACCGCGAACCAGGGCTCGGACTCCTTGTGAGTACGCCCGATCTTTCCGTGGAATTCGTTCTTGACGACCATGTTGCCCCCGTCAGGTACGGCCCCGAGAGGGGCTCGTGCTGTCGTCTATTCCTAGTCCAAACCGAACGGATTCTCCACGGCTGGGAAGAATGAACCCTGTTTCCTTCCAGGTGAACCCATGAGCGGGACGCATCGGTACTGTGGCAACGACTGGGGGGTGCCATGCATCTGGAGATCGACAGGACGGACATCACGAAGCCGCGACTCGTGGAGACGGTCGCCCCGACGTCGGCCGCGCCCGGCACGGTCGTGCTGCGGCTCGAGAAGTTCGCGCTCACGTCGAACAACATCTCGTACGCACTCTCGGGTGACTTCCTTGACTACTGGGGCTTCTTCCCGGCGGAAGCCGGGTGGGGTCGTCTGCCGGCCATGGGATTCAGCGTCGTCACTTCGTCGGCCGTTCCCGGGATCGAGGAAGGCTCGCGCTGGTTCGGGTTCCATCCCGTCGCGGACCATCACGTGGTCGAGGCCATCGTGAAGTCGGGAGGCTTCTTCGACAATGCCGCCCACCGCGAGAAGCACGCACCCGCCTACAGGCAGTTCGACCCCGCTGATCCCACGCGTTCCGACGAGGACGAGAGCTATTACCTGCTCTTGCGCGGTCTCTTCATCACGTCGCACCTCTGTGAGGACTTCCTGCGCGACAACGGCATGTTCGGTGCCGCACAGGTTCTCATCACCAGTGCATCGTCGAAGACATCGCTCGCACTCGCCCACGAGGTCCGTGTGAACGGCATGGCACGATCGGTCGGACTCACCTCGGCATCGAACATCGATTTCGTGCGTGCCACCGGCCTGTACGACGAGGTGGTCGCCTACGACGGGATCGAGTCACTCGAACAGGTGCCCTCGGTCGTCGTGGACATGGCCGGCAGCGCGGGGATCCTGCGCCGCATCCACACTCGCTTCGGTGAACAGCTCATGCACTCGTGCCGCGTCGGTGCGACACACTGGGAGGACTCCGGTTCGCTCGACGGCATCGACGGCCCGACCCCCGCGTTCTTCTTCGCACCCGGCCAGCTGGTGAAGCGCGGCAAGGAATGGGGCCGCGAGGCCCTCTACGAACGGATGGAATCCGCACTGTCGGTGTTCAGTTCCGACGCGCGGCGCTGGATGACGGTGCAGGAGTCACACGGCGCGGACGCAGTCGTCGATGTGTACGCCCAATTGGTGTCCGGATCGATCGACCCGGCAGTCGGCCACGTACTTACTTTCTGAGACAACAAGGAGAACCCCATGTCAGACACACGCAAGGTCGCCGTCGTCGGCGAGGCGAACAGTTATTCGGGCCCCGCGATTGCCCTGGAGATGGCACGACGCGGGTACGACCTCGTCCTCGGTGACGCGCAGCCCGGCCTGGTGGACGAAGTGACGGCACTCGGTGCACGGGCCGTTGACGTGACCGGGACGAACCACCTGCTCGAGGCCGAGGGATCGCAGAAGCTCGTCGATGCCGCCCTGTCGGAGTTCGGTCGACTCGATTCCGCAACCACTGCGACAGGCATCATCGTGACCGGACGATTCGTGAACTCGAAGGTGGAGGACCTCCAGAAGGTCATGAAGGGCTGCATCGAGGTGCCGTACCACTTCCTGCGTGCCGTCGTTCCGGTGATGGTCGAGCGCGGCAGCGGCCAGGTGCTGGTGCAGACGAGTGCCTCGGGTGCCCGGCCGACACCCGGTGCGCCGCTCTACTCCAGCGCCCGTGCGGGCGCGAACATGCTGGTGCGCAACGTCGCGGCTGAGGTCGCGGGCAGTGGCGTGCAGGTGAACGCAGTCGGCACGAACTTCATGGACTTCCCTGGGTTCCTCGCCGCCAACGGTGTGAAGGATGCGGAGTCCCGCGCCCGGGTCGAGTCGCAGGTTCCCATGAACAGACTCGGCAGCATCGAGGAATTCGCGTCATTCTGCGCGAACTTCATCGACGGGTCGTTCACGTTCACCACCGGCCAGTTCGTCGCCTTCGCCGGCGGCTGGGTGTAGGGCCACCGTCGGCCGGCCCTCGTATCCTGAGGGACATGTTCAGAAGACTGTTCGCAGCCTCGGCACTCGTCATCGGTCTCGCATCATGCGGTGGATCGGGGTCGAGCGGTGCCACCACCACCACGGAAGTGACCGGCAGCTTCTCCAATGACTGCGAGAGGATCCTCAGCACGTTCGCGGTCGACCTGATCGTCTCCTACGGGGACATGACACCGGTGAAAGCAGAGTGGCCGGACAACAGTTCCGTGCAGGATCTGCTCGAGGCCGTGTACCTCAT
>JBEDDY010000165.1:0-6579 GCA_041176025.1 Actinomycetota bacterium
CCCCGCCACGGTCGTGGTGGTGGCCCCGCCGGAGTCTGCCGCCCCGAGCTCGGGCAGGTTCGACGCCGATTCGGGCATCGGGATGTCGGCACCGGGAGCGGTGAACGCGATCATCATGGCCATGCCGTCCCTGTCGACACGGATGTTGTCGAAGTCGGTGATGTACTTCTTCTTCGCGTCGGGCTTGTCGTACTGTTCCCACACGATGACCGAGACCTGGGCCTCGACGTCCTTGCCGGACTTGTCCTTGCACTTCGTCGACTCGACCAGGTAGTCCTTGTCGCCGTTCTGGTCCGCGGGGAACGTGATGCCCTTGGAGTCCACCTTGATGCCGTATGTGTCGAAGAAGAGCCCGAGCTTTGCGCGGCGGCCCGTGGCGAGGGCCTGCGGGTGCCAGTGGATGACACCGTCGTCGTGGCTGTGGATCCCGTACTTCACGAACAGCGGGTCGACCGGGTCCTCCTTGGCGCCGACGAGGTCCTTCAGTTGCTGGTCGCAGGCATAGAACCCGTACGACACGTGCCAGTGGTCGTTGATGGTGGGCGGCGTGTTGGTACTGGGTGCCGACTGGCGTGCGTAGACCACGAGGCCGAGACCGAGGATGATGACTGTGGCCATCGTCATGGGGAACACGGTGCCACCCTGGAAGCGCACCTTCCTGCCCTTGCCCTTCGATGCGAGACGGGCGACCTTTTTTGCTGATGAACCACTAGCCACGAGTGGGAAAGGCTACCGCCCCGAATCAACGAGAGAGAGGTAGGCCTCGGCGACTGCAGCGGGCGACACATGGGAAACCACCCATTCGCGCGCATTTCTGCCCAAACGGTCGCGTTCCTGCGGGTCGTCCACGAGATTCCGCAGTGCGTCGACGAACGGTTCGATCTGGTCCGGCGGAACGGAGATCCCTGCGTCACTCGCCGACAGCATGCGGGGTACTTCCGTACCCGGGTCGATGGCGGCCACGACCGGTCGACCGGCAGCGAGGATGCTGTACGTCTTCGAGGGGACACTGACGGCGCCCAGCCCCCTTCGCAACGGCACCACGTGGATGTCGGCGGTTGCGAGAACCTCCGGCACACGCGACTTCGGCTGGTACCCGTTGAACCTGATGTTCGGGATGCCGGCTGCTGATTGCTCGAAATGCTCCCGGCCGCTCCCGTCGCCGTTGATTACGAACGTCGCATGGGGGATCCGTCTGGCAGCCTCAACGACGAGGTCGAGCGACTGCGAGAAACCGACGTTCCCGGCGTACATGACGACGGTCTCGTCACCGATGCCGAGCTCGGACCGGTACGCCGTGTCCCGCGGCAACGGCGTGATGAACGCCGAGTCGACGAAGTTCGGGATGACCACGACCTTCGCCTCATGCCGTCGTCCGACCTTCGCCACGACGTTGTCGCGGAGGTCATCGGAAAGAACGACCACCGCGTCGCTGCGCCGGTAGCTCACGCGTTCCAGCCAGCGCGCCACGGCTATCACACGTGCGTTGGTGATGGCACCCGTCTCCACCGCCGCGTCCGGGAAGACGTCCTGGATGTTGAAGATGGATCTCGTGAGGCGCAGCCGTGCGGCGAGCCAACCCGTGAGACCGAGGGTCAACGGTGGCGACATCGAGATGATCGCGGCCGGCCTGCGGCGCCATCCGCCGGCGAAGAGGGTGCAGACACCGGCGAGAACGCTGAACAGTGCGAACCCCAGTGCACGCCGCAGCAGGTTCCGCTTGCTCTTCCCCGGGAACGGATGCACCCTCGTGATCGATCCCCACTCGGTCCTCTCACGCCTGACGAGCCGACCTGTCCAGCCGTCCTCGATCGAGTGGGTGCGGTACCAGGGCAATGCGGTGACCACGTGCACCCGTCGGCCCCTAGCGGCCATCCCGTGGACGATCGTCGTGATGACGTCGCCCGTCGGCGCGGTGTCAGGGGCGAAATGCGGGCACAGCACGACGATCGGGTGCTTCGTCATGACATCACCTTTTCGTATTCGCCCACCAGGTCCTCCGCGGACAGGACGGCGGTGTACAGGGAGGCGCGTTCCCGTCCTAGAGACCGCAGCTCGTCTCGTCGCACGCGGGCTTCACCAAGTGCGCCGCTCCATGCCTCGACGGAGAGCGGACGGATGATGCCGGCATCACCGACCACGCCGGGGATGCACGCGCAGTCACTCGCGATGACGGGTGCACCCATGCGCATCGCCTCGATGAGCGGGGCCCCGAACCCCTCGTACTGGCTGGGGAACACGAGAGCATCGGCAAAGGCAAGCAACCCGTTGCGGTCGGAACCGGAGATGCGGCCGGGCATCACCACCCGCTGCGACAGACCGTGCGCCGCGACCGCCGAACGAACTTCTTGTTCCGAGTTCCCGGCGGAACCCGCGAACACAACGCGGAGGGACGGGTCCGTCCACGCGGGTCCCCCGTTCGTCATCAACTCCAGCAGGAACCTGTGGTTCTTGTGCGGGTGCGTGATGGCCGGGAACACGACAACGGGACCGGAACCGAGTGAGTACTTCGCCCGCAGGTCCGACTCGGGTGTCGGTGCGTCCATCTGCGGCTCGAGACCGTGGCGCACCACCCCGATCCTGCCCGCGTCAATGCCGAAGTGCTGCGTCAGTGTTCCCGCGACGAACGGCGTGGGAACGGCAATGCGGGTCGCGCGGTGGAGGGATCCCGGCACGGCGTACCGCAGGTACCGTAGCTTCACGGGGCGCACGTAGTCCGGGTAGTCCACCCATTGGACATCGTGGATGGTCAGCAAGGTGCGCGGATTGCCGAGGCGCGGGACGGTGCCGCCACCGTGGTGGACGAGATCGAAGTCACGCGAGCGGGATGCCAGCCACGTGTGCTCGAGCACCACCCGCTCCGGCCGGCGCGTGCAGTCACTCGGTGCCTCGTGCACCGTGAACGCATCCGCGACCTGCGGGAGTCTCCCCGAGAACCCACGGGGTGCGAACACCTCGACATGCACCGGGTGACCGTTCGCGTGGAGACCTGACAACTGGCGCACGAGGTACTCCTCGCTGCCACCGACGCCGGGACGGCACCACATCAGGTTCATTGCCACGCGCAACCTGCTCACCGCACGACCTCGCGGTACGCCGACACCACGTTCTCCGCGGTGCGTTCCCACGTCATGCCCGCCGCACGGTTGCGACCCGCCTCGACCAGCTCCCCGCGACGGTTCCGCGCCTCGATGATCCCGGCAGCAATCGAGCCGACACTGAGCGGGTCGACCAGAACTGCCGCGCCGCCGGCGACCTCCTCGGTCGAGGTTCCCATGGACGTGACGACGGCTGCACCGGCAGACATCGCCTCGAGAACGGGCATGCCGAAACCCTCGAGCACCGACGGGTATGCGAACACCGTGCACGATGCGTACAGGGCTGCGAGGTCGGCGTCCGGGACGAATCCGGTGAACCTCACGTCGTGGTCGGTGGGTGACGGCGCATCACCCCAGCCCTTCATGCCGACGATCACCAACGGAAGCCCGACGCGCGGCATCGCCTGGATCAGTCGCTGCAGGTTCTTCCGCGGTTCGGTGGTGCCGACGAACAGGACGAACTCGTCGGGCAACGAGTAAGCGGCGCGGACCCTCGCAACGTCGGCATCGGTCGCCACCAATGGGTCAACGCCGAGCGGGACATGACGCATCCTCGACCTGTCGAACCCGTTCGCGACGCAGTCATCGATGGTCGCGACGGAAGAGCACAGAACCAGCGAGGCCCGCTGCCGCAGGATGCGCATGCTCCTGTTGAAGACCTTGTTGCCCCGGTCGGTGAAGAACTCGGGGTGGCGCACGAACGCAATGTCGTGAAGGGTCGCGACGAGCGGCTTCTTCGTCGCGGGCGGGATGATCGTTGTCGCGTGCACGACATCGGGCGACTCGACGACAGATTCGACGACCGGCCAACCGAAGCGCAACCATGACTCGTAGAGGAACGGTCCGCCGACCGGGAGGACCTTCGTGTCGATCGTCGGCTCGAAGCCCGCAGTTGCGGCGTGCCTGTGACGCCCGGCCACCCCGATCAATTCGATGTCACCTCGTGCGTCGATCGCCGTCGCCATGCGGAGTGCGGCGGTTCCCGTGCCACCGGGCACGCGGTGCCAGCACTGTTCGAGGGTGTAGGCGACGCGCACGCACCCATTCTTGCTGTTGGCGTCCTACGATGGCACCCATGTCGCAGTTCTGGTCGGGCCGCAAGGTGATTGTCACGGGCGGAAACGGATTTCTCGGCCGCGTCGTCGTGCGCACTCTCGCGGAGAACGGTGCAAGGGTCCTCGCACCCACGCACGACGAATGTGACCTCACGATCCCCGGCAGGGCAGAGGCTCTGTTCTCCGCCGAAAAGCCCTCCCATGTGATCCATCTCGCCGCCCGCGTCGGCGGCATCGGGTACAACCAGGCCGACCCCGCGCCCCTCTACCTCGACAATCTCCTCATGGGCACGTACGTGATCGAGGCCGCACGGGCCGCGGGCATCGAGAAGACGGTCCTGCTCGGCACCGTGTGCTCGTACCCCAAATTCACGCCCGTGCCCTTCCGCGAGGAATCGTTGTGGGACGGCTACCCGGAGGAGACGAACGCGCCGTACGGTGTCGCGAAGAAAGCACACCTGCTGCATGCACAGGTGAACGCCCAGCAGTACGGCCAGCAGTTCGCGTATCTCATCCCGACGAACCTGTACGGACCCGGCGACAAGTTCCATCCGTCGGTGTCCCACGTCATCCCGGCCCTCATCAAGAAGTGCATCGAGGCGAAGGAATCCGGGTCCGACCACATCGACGTGTGGGGCACAGGTTCGGCGAGCCGTGAGTACCTGTACGTCGAGGATGCGGCCGCGGCCATCGTCCTTGCCGCGGAGAAACACAACGGCACCGAACCGATCAATCTCGGGGCCGACCGCGAGATCACGATCCGCGAGACGGCGGAGGCGATCGCCGAGGTCACCGGGTTCACCGGCACCCTGCGGTGGGACTCGTCGAAGCCCGACGGCCAGCCGCGACGACGCATCGACCCCGGTCGCGCGGCGGCACTCCTCGGCTGGGAGGCGTCCATGGATTTCAGGGACGGCCTGCGCCGCACGGTGGAGTGGTACCTCGCCAACCGCGCACTCGCCGAACAAGCACCCCGCTGACGTGTCCACCGTTCCCCCGCCGATCGAACACTGCGTCCGGCACCCCCATGTCGTGACGGGACGCCACTGCACGCGCTGCGGACGGCCTGCGTGCAATGACTGTCTCATCCAGGCAGCGGTTGGTTCGCACTGCCTCGACTGCGTGCGGGCGGCCCGTCCACCCCGTGCCGAACGGATCAGGCGTTGGAGCGCCGTTCAGCCCGCGTTCGTCACCCGTGCACTGATCGGCGTCAACGTTGCCGTGTTCGTGTGGACCGGGACGGGCGGTGCGAGTGCCCTCGGCGGTGGCGGCGCGTCGTTGCGCCAGGTTGACCTCGCGATTGCCCGGTACTTCCTGCAGCAGGGTGAATGGTGGCGGGTCGTCACCGCCGGCTTCCTGCACTTCGGCATCCTGCACGTGGCCATGAACATGCTGTTGTTGTTCCAGCTCGGCAACCTCCTGGAACCCGTGCTGGGTCGCGGGCGTTTCGCACTCCTCTACCTCGCGTCGCTCGTCGGTGGCTCCTTCGGTGCGGTGCTGCTCTCCCCGAACGCACTCACGGGCGGCGCGTCGGGCGCGGTGTTCGGCCTCATGGGAGCCTCAGCGGTGGCGTTGATGCACCGCGGGGTGAACCCCATGAGCACCGGCATCGGTTCGACACTTGTGCTGAACCTCCTCATCACGTTCGCCATCCCGGGCGTCTCGATCGGGGGCCATCTCGGCGGCGTCATCGTCGGCGCGGGTGTCGGGTACGTGATGTTCGACCCTGCAGTGAACCGTCAGTCGCGCTGGCTCACCTGGGCCGCGCCCGTTGCCGCGATGGCAGCGTGCGCAGTGGCGATCTACGCCTCGGTCCAGTAGGCCGCGCTTCTCCTCTGGTGCGGGGCGAGCCGCAGTCCCGACTCGCGCAGCTTCACCACGATCAACCTGCTGGGAACCTCGATCGCACCGTGGAACACCGCACGCTCGCGCACGTGCTCGGGCAGGTCGTAATGGTCACCCTGGAAGCCGCGCCTCGGCACCTCCAGGACCTCTGCGAACGAGTGCAGCTCGTCGAGCGAGTGGTCGCTGATCATGTGGCACCACAGCCAGTCACGGAACTGCCAGCGGCACTGGTCCACGTAGATCATCGGATGCGAAGTGTAGGACGGATGATTCGCATGGTTGAATTGCCGGCGTGACCGCAGTGAAGACGATGCCCGCCCAGGTGCAACCCGACACCGACCTGACCCCCGAGACCGGCGAGCCGATCGTGGCCCACATCGTCAAGACCGAACCGGGAGAGAACGCGGCGGCGAAGGTGCTCGAGGCCCGCATCAACGGCACCCCCATCGAGGCCCTGTGCGGACACGTGTGGGTGCCGTCGCGCGACCCGAAGCAGGTGCCCATGTGCGGCAAGTGCAAGGAGATCTACGAGACCTACCGCATGTTCAACGAGGGTCTGAACGAAACCCCGAACGAATGAC
>JBEDDY010000166.1:0-29899 GCA_041176025.1 Actinomycetota bacterium
CGACGAGCCCCTCTGCCCCACCCTTGTGTCCAGTCCCTCGGGCAGCGCCGCCACCCAGTCAGCCAGATCGAGGGAGAGGAGTGCGTCCATGCACTCCTCTTCCGTGGCACCGGGGCGTGAGAAGCGCAGGTTGTAGAGAATCGAGTCATCGAACAGGAAAGGCTCCTGAGGCACCACCATCAAACGAGTGCGGAGGTCCTCGTTGGAGACGTCGGCGACATCCACTCCCCCGATGAGGACACGTCCCCGTGACGGATCCGCGAACCTGGCGACGAGCCGACCGAGCGTCGTCTTGCCCGAGCCGGTCCTTCCGACGACGGCAACCACCTGCCCGGCGGGGATCCTGAGCGTCACGTCATGAAGGACGAGATCCTCGGTGATGTCGGTGTCAGCTGTGCGACTTCGGTACGCGAACGACACGTGTTCTATGTCGATGTCCAGTGATCCTGCAGGAAGCGGGCTCGGTTCGGGATGCTGCGGAGGGCCGACCGGGGTGTCGAGCACTCCGATCACCCGCCGCAGACTCGCCACCGCGCTCTGGGTCTGGTCGAACACCTCCGTGAACTCGGCCACGGGCTCGAGGAACCTGTAGGTCAGGAAGATGAATCCCACGAGCGCACCCGACGTCAATCCGCCGCCCGGGCCGCGCCAGACCCCCACGGCCACCACACCACTCACGCAGAGAACGGAGAACAACTCGCCCGACGGGAAGAGGAACGCACCGATGACCGACGCTCGCACGTACTTCCTCGTCCTCAGTCGCATGAGGTCTCCGATGCGACCGACGGGTAGTCCGGCCACGCCGTAGGCGTGGAGGGTCTCCGTGCCGGACGTCATTTCGCTGACGGAACCCACCACTTCCGCCGTCACCTCGCGCGTCTCCGACCACGCGTTCACCAACCGCCGCTGCACCGTACGGAGAACAACGGCGAGGGGTGCGGCGATGGCGAACGCGACCAGGCTCAGCATCCAGTCGTACGACATCATCACCGCCGCGACGACGATCATGAGTGTTCCGTCCAACAGGAACGCGAGTGCACCCCAACTGAAGAACTGCTGGAGGGTCTCGATGTCGCTCGTCACCCTGCTGACCAGTGCACCCCGCTTCTCGTCGTTGTGGTCCGCAAGACTCAAACGGTGAATGTGCGAGAAAAGTGTCACCCGCAGCGTGTACAGCGCGGACTCCGAACGCAGACCCAGCCTGACCACGGCCGTCCGCTGGCAGATGCTCGTCACCACGACGAGCATCACACCGATCACCGAGAGCCGGGTCACGTACCCGACGCGGACATTGCCGGGCCTCACCCCGTGATCAATCGCCAGCTGCAGCAGAATGGGGATCGCCACCCGCGCGCCCGCACCCACGGCGGCGAGAGCGAACGTCACACCGAAGCCGTGGCGGAGTGCCGGCGCGATCTCGACACTGCGGCCGATGATGCCGAACGTTCCCCTTGTGTCGTCCCTCTCCGTCATGCGCCGGACCCGTTCTCCCGGCGGTCGTCATCAAAGGCCTCGATCAGCGAGCGATAGTCGCTGTTCGCCAGCACGAGTTCGTCGTGGGCACCCTGGACAACCCGCCCGTTGCCGTCCATGAACAGGACGTTGTCCGCCACCGAGATTGCCGAGGGACGCGAGGCAACCATGACGATGGTCCGCGCCGAGTCGCTCGCGACAAGGTTGCCGAGCACCCGCAGTTCGGTCGAAGGGTCGAGTGCAGAGGTGGTGTCATCGAGCAGCAGGAGATCCGGCCGTCGCACGAGAGCCCGCGCAAGGGCAAGCCGTTGCCGTTGACCGCCGCTCAGGCTGACTCCTCTCTCCCCGAGCGACGTGTCCAGGCCGTCCTCGAGGTCGAGAAGGAACTCGGCATCGGCAACGCGGAGAGCGTCACGAACGACGTCCTCGTCCGTGTCGGAGCCCAGACAGAGGTTGAACCGGACGGATTCGGAGAAGATGAACGCCTCCTGGAACACCATTGTCACGCCTCCCCCGGTCACTCCGAGTCGGCCCGACCGGAGCGGGACGATTCCCATGATCGCCTCGAGAAGAGTCGTCTTGCCGCATCCGGTTGCACCCACGAGGGCAGTCAACGTTCCCTCGGGCACCGTGAAATTGGCCTTCTCCACGACGGCCACCTCGGGGATGTGCCTCACGACCACGTCATTGGCGCTCAAGGCGACACCCGGGTCCGTTGTCCCCAGCGATGCACGGGGGTCATCAACCAAGGGGTCATCGAGAACCTCGCGCACTCGCCTGTACCCCGCGTATGAATGCGGGATCTCGGAGAAGACGTATCCGATGAGCCTCAGCGGGATCACCAGCAGAGTGAAGAGATACATCGCCGCGGCAAGGTCGCCGACCGTGATGTGCCCCGACCTCACCCGCAGCGCACCGACCGAGAGCAGGACGAGGTTGGCGACGGACGGAACCGTGTCGAGCATCATCTCGAACGTGGCCCTCGCGCGCATCGACCGGACCCTCGCATCCCTCAACAGCCCCGTGATCTCCGAGAGCCTCTCGGTCTCTCGGTCCTCCGCACCGAACGCTTTCACCACCGCAACGCCCTCGAAACTCTCGAGAGCGGCCTCCGACAGGCGTCCCATCTGCTTCTGGGCCTCGTCAAAATGCCGGTCGACACGGCGTTGGTAGCCAACGTTCATGAACACGAGAAGAGGCAGCACAACCATGGCGACCGCACCGAGGACGGGATCCATGACGGTCAGTCCGACGGCGCTCGCCACGAGCATCAACACCACGGAACTGCCGTACGGCAACGGGGCGAGAACCGCAACGGCTGCCTCGACGTCAACGTTTGCTCTCGCCACGAGGTCCCCCGTCTGGTGCCGACGGTGCCACACCACGGGCTGCTCGGCGTACCGGCGGACGACCTGGACGCCGAGCTTCTCTGCCACGCCCCACTCGGTGCGGCCGGCGAATGTCCGCCTCACCACGACACCGGCCGCCCTGACGACGGAGATCGCGATGATCAGCAGGCATGCCGCAACGACGGTTGACACCGCCACCCCGCCCTCGTCGAACCTGGCCACCACGACGTGGTCGATCATCCACTTGACCCCGAGCGAGGACCCCGCGGTGCAGAGAGCGAACACTGCCGCGCCCGACACGGCAACGACGAAAGGCGCCCGTTGCAATCGCACAAGGTCGGAGATCAGGCCGAGACCCCGCCGGAAACGCGAATCGACGTCGACGTTTTCCGCACTCACCCTGCCTATTGTGTCAGTGCCGTCGTCCGCGCCACGGCAACCGCGACACCATGGACAGAATCGACCCCGCACTTCTCCTGCTCAGGACGGTCTTCGGGCTCTTCCTCGCGTACCACGGGCTGAACAAGGTGAAGAGTGGCATTGCAGGCACCGCCGGCTGGTTCGCATCGATCGGCATGAAGTGGCCGAGACTGCAGGCGTTCACCGCTGCGACGACAGAGATGGTCGCAGGTGTCATGTTTGCCGCGGGATTGGCGACACCGCTGGCCGCCGCCGCGATCATTGCCACGATGACGGTCGCAATCGTCACCGTCCACTGGCGCGTCGGTTTCTTCATCTTCCTGCCGAACGGCGGTTGGGAGTACTGCGCCTCGATCATCGCGGTCGCCGCGGCGGTCTCCATCGGCGGAGCCGGGGAATTGACCCTGGACAGTTTGCTCGGCTTGGCCTGGGATCCTGCCGTCGGGCTCGGTGCCGTCGGCATGGGTTTCGTCCTCGCTGTCACCCATCTCGCCCTGTCACACAGGCCGGGAGGATCCTGAGATGTCGCGCACCGTCGCACTCGCCGTGAAGATTCTCGGTGGAGCATTCATCGTGTTCATGTGGTTCTACGCGTACGTGCTCGCACCGCGCGAGAGCGCAAACAACATCGACGACAGGGACTGGTCCGCCCGTTCGGAGGCAACATGCGCCAGGGCCGCGGAGTACCGCACGGGACTGGCCGACATGAGCAGGATCGACCCCGGCGACGCCTCGGCCCTGCGCAAGAAGGCCGACATCATCGACCTCGCCACCGATTCGGTCGTTCAGGTGCTCGACTCGATCGCGGCCGACACCCCGGCAACCGCGAAGGGTCGGGAACTCGTTCCGGAATGGATCAAGGACTTCCGTGTCTACGTGGAGGACCGACGCGACTACACGAGCCGCATGAGGGCAGGCAACCTCGTCGAGTTCAGCGAGAGCATCGTGGAGGGCATCCCCATCACCGAGCGTCTCGGGAAATTCGCACGCGAGAACTTCATGCCCGCGTGCCAACCCCCGAGGGATCTTCAGTCCTAGGTCGGTTCGGTCGCGACAGGGGCCCAGTTCCTGCCGTCGAAACGCCTGATCACACGTGCGGGAGCACCCACTGCCACGCTGAAATCGGGAATGTCATGCGTGACGACGGAGTTGGCCCCGACGACCACGTGACGTCCGATGGTCACACCCGGGAGAACGACGGTCCCGAACCCGAGCCAGGAACCGTCGCCGATCCTGACGGGACGCTCCGGCTGGGTCTGTGTCGATATGGGACGCGAGACATCCTCGTACCCGTGGTTCTGGTCCGTGATGTACACGTTGTGACCGGTCCACACGTCGTCACCGATCTCGATCGAGAAATGACCGACGATTCCGCTCCCCCTGCCGATCAGGCACCTGTCACCGATCGACACCACACGGTCGGAGATGCACTTCTGGCCGGGGACCATCCCCGCGGAGAGCGCAACGTGCGGGCCGATCATCGTGTGCTCACCGATGTGGATGTAGGACTCGTTGAAAATCGTCGTGACCGGCCACATGATGATGCTCCGGTGACCGAAGGAACCGAACCGGCGGCCCCGTTCGTCATCGGGACCGATGGCGGCCCAGGCATTCAGGGATTCTGTCGCTCGTGCCCACAACAGCCCCAGACGACGCCTCAACATGGAACCACGCTACCGAGCCGGTCGTCAGCGGAAAGTACGGTGTGGCCATGACAACAGCAGTCGAAGCACCCACCGGTCACTACGTGGGTCTGCCCCCGAAAGACGGCATCCGCGAGTTCCGCGGCATCCGGTACGCGACTGCCGGGCGATTCGCCGAACCTGTCCAGCAGGTCGCACACCAGGGAACGGTGGTGGCCGACACGTTCGGGGGCATCGCATACCAGGTTCCGGGCTTCCTCGAACTGAGCCAGGGGATGTCAGTCGATGACATGAGCGAGGACTGCCACTTCCTCAACATCTTCGTCCCGGATGATGCGACGCCGGAGAGCAAGCTCCCGGTTCTCTTCTGGGTCCACGGTGGTGGCTTCGTGAACGGCTCGGGGTCCGCCGAGTGGTACAGCGGCGGCAACCTCGCGCGCAGGGCTGCAGTCGTCGTCACCATCAACTACAGGCTCGGCGCATTCGGCTATCTGGGCGACCGCAACCTCGGCCTGCTCGACCAGGTGTGCGCCCTGCGCTGGGTCAGGGACAACATCGCGGCCTTCGGGGGTAATCCCGGGAACGTCACCGTCTTCGGAGAATCAGCGGGGGGTTCGGCCACGGTCTCCCTG
Organism: Actinomycetota bacterium; assembly: GCA_041176025.1. GTDB lineage: Bacteria > Actinomycetota > Acidimicrobiia > Acidimicrobiales > Ilumatobacteraceae > UBA2093. The sequence continues at coordinate 5,518 of JBEDDY010000166.1, forward strand.
ATCGCATCCCCGATGACCACGGGTCTCATTCACCGCGCGTGGGCAATGAGCCCGAGCATCGGCCAATACAGGGACAGCGAGACGGCGGGCGTCATCGAGCAGATGTTCCTCGAGGAACTCGGCGTCGCATCCCTCGTGAAGGCGATGGACGTTCCCGCAACGGAGATCCTCGACGCACAGACGAGGGTGTCGGCACGCCGCATCGGGGCTTCCGACAACTTCGCGCCCACGCACGGTGGGGCCGGACTCTCAGGTCACATCGTCGAAACGGCCTCCGTCAGTCCCGTGCCGCTCGCCATGGGATCCAACCGTGACGAGAGCAGGTTGTGGACCGCTTTCGATCCCGCCTTTGCCGCCAAGACGGAGGCGGACTGGACCAAGCACCTCGATCGAATATTCGGCAGTGCCGCCGGGACCGCCCGCGCCGTCTACGAGGAGCTCAGGCCCGGCGAGTCCTACGGGCAGTTGATCACGGCCGTGAACTCTGACGTTGCCTTCAGACAGCACGTGCGAGAGCTCGCGAACCGTCGGGACGCCGTTTCCAATCCCACTTGGGTCTACTGGTTCACGTGGGCGTCCACCGCCCTCGGCGGCCAGCTGGGCTCGTGCCATGCACTCGACATTCCGTTCGCATTCGACAATCTCGACGCCCCCAAGGTGCGCGGGCTCATCGGCCACGACGCCGACACGGGAACGTTGGCCACGGAGTTCGCAGACCACATCGTCCACTTCGCCGTCCACGGGCACGCAGCATGGGCCCAGTACGACCGCAAGAACGGGGCGACACTGCGGATGGACCTTCGGTCAGAACTGCTGTCGCACCCCGAGAACGAGATCCATTCCTTGTTCGGCAACTAGGACAGGTTTCACGCACTCGCACCCTGTCCGACGCGCGACAGCCGCCCATAGCCTTGGGGATATGGACCGCACCAAGATGACCGTCCCGCGCGTGCATGCATCCAAGGACTCAGGCACACCCCTCGCGATGATCACGGCGTATGACGCGCCCTTTGCTGCGATCGTGGACGAGGCCGGGGTCGACCTCATTCTCGTCGGAGACTCCGTCGGGACCGTGATGCAGGGCCAGCGAACCACCATCCCGGTCTCGATGGAGGACATGGAGTACCACGTTCGGATGGTGGCGTCGGCGCGACCGAAGGCACTGATCGTCGGCGACATGCCGTTCGGCTCGTACCAGGCAGATTCCGCCGATGCAGTCCGGAACGCCGTGCGGTTGATGAAGGCAGGGGCGGAATGCGTGAAGCTCGAGGGCGGGGTGAACGTCGCCGACCGCATCGCTGCGATCGTGAGAGCGGACATTCCCGTGATGGGACACATCGGCCTGACACCGCAGAGCTACCACCGGATGGGTGGCAACCGCATCCAGGGTCGCAACAGCGGCGACACTGCCGGCTCGAGAGAGAGACTCATCGAGGACGCCCACTCTGTCGAGCAGGCCGGTGCGTTCGCCCTCGTCATCGAGGGCGTGCCGGCAGGACTCGCGGCAGAGATCACCGAGAAGGTTTCCGTACCCACCATCGGGATCGGCGCCGGCCCGTCATGCAACGGCCAGGTTCTCGTCCTTCATGACGTCCTCGGGCTCTCCCCGCGCAAGCTCTCGTTTGCCAAGCCGTACGCGCGACTGCACGAGGCGTCCATCGCCGCGGTGCGCGAGTACGCGGCGGAAGTGCGCAACCGGACATGGCCGGACGAGGCCCACAGCTTCGACTGAACATGCAGGTCTTCCACGACGCCGCTTCCATGCGTCGTTTCTCGCGCGAAACCAAGCTAACCGGAGGGAGCATTGCCTTCGTGCCGACAATGGGGGCACTCCATGCCGGGCACATGGAACTGGTCCGCCGGGCACACCTTCTCGCAGACACGGTCGTGCTGTCCATCTTCGTGAACCCCATGCAATTCAACGTTCGGAGCGATTTCGACAGGTACCCGAGGGATTTCCGTGAGGACTCGCGTGTCGCCGAGGAAGCCCGGGTGTCGGTCATCTATGCGCCGTCACCTGAGCAGATGTACCCGCCGGGCTTCGACACCACGGTCCATGTCGAGCGCACGGCGACCCCACTCGAGGGTGCGGGTCGGCCGGGGCATTTCGACGGCGTCGCAACCGTCGTCACGAAACTGTTCAACGCGGTGCAGCCGGATTTCGCGTTGTTCGGCCGGAAGGACCACCAGCAGCTGGCAGTCGTCACCCGCATGGCAACCGACCTCGACATGGGCATCACCATCGTCGGGGTGGACACGGTCAGGGAACCGGACGGACTTGCGCTGTCGAGCCGGAACGTGCGCCTGACCCCGGCACAGCGCGGACAGGCGCCCGCGATTCACCGCGCACTCACCGAGGCGCGCGACATGCTGGGGCGCGGGTCCAGCCCCGATGACGCGCGGGCTCACTTCGCCGGTCGACTGGCAACCGTCGACGGGGCGCGCGTTGAATACGTCTCGGTCGCCGATGCACAGTCCCTTGAGGAGCTCTCTGTCGTGACGGGTCCAGCGGTCATCAGTTGCGCCGTCTGGTTCGGCGATGTCCGCCTCATCGACAATCTCCCCGTGCCATGAACATCCTGTCGGCCCTTCGGCCCCAGCCGGGTGACAGACGAGCGAGTCGACGGGAGAAAAGAGAGGAAAGCAGGCACACGTGGCCCCAGTCACTCTGGAGGGACACGAACCGGCGGTTCTTCTTCCAGTCCCCGTCCGTCGACCTCGATGCCGACGTGTTGATCGTCGGTGCAGGATTCAGCGGTCTGTGGACCGCCGTGCACCTGAAGAAGTCGGACCCGGGACTGAACGTCGTGATCATCGATGCACAACAACCTGGTTTCGGTGCGAGCGGGCGCAACGGGGGTTGGTGCTCCGCACTTGTCCCCACTCCTCCGGAGGACATCGCGGCGGGAACGTCCCTCGAGGCAGCGGTCGCCCTCCAGCACAGGATGTTCTCGGTCGTGGACGAGATCGGTTCGTTCGTCTCGGAACGGGGGATCGAGTGCGGCTGGGCGAAGGGAGGGACCCTGACCGTTGCCACCAACGCCGCCCATGGTGAGCGACTGCGGGCGGAAATCGACCACCTTCGCACCTACGGGTTCTCCGAGGATGACCTCAGGTGGCTTGATGCGGACGAACTTGCGCGACGAATCACGGTTCCCGGTGCGTTGGGCGCGACGTTCACCCCACATTGCGCAGCCGTCAATCCTTACAGGCTTCTCGACGGACTCGTCCAGTTCGCGCTCGACAACGGGGTGCGGATGTTCGGCGCCACCAACGTCTTCCGGATCGGCAACGGCTATGCCGAGGCACGCGGCGAGAACGGTCTCGTCTTCGTCACCAGCAGACACACGGTCGTTGCAACTGAGGCGTACACCGCAAGGCTCCGCGGGCACAAGAGGCGCGTCGTTCCCCTGTACTCCTACGTCATCGCGACCGAACCCCTGCCCATGTCGACCTGGGAACAGATCGGTTGGTCGGACCGCGAGACCGTGGCCGACGGACGCAACATGGTCACGTACGCCCAGCGGACGGCGGACGGGCGCATCGTCTTCGGTGGACGGGGTGCTCCGTACAAGTTCGGAAGCGACATCCATTCGGACCATGACACCTCCGGGAACGTGCACGCGAAGATCATCGAGACGATGCACGAGATGTTCCCGCAGACGAGGAACGTCCGCATTTCCCACAGGTGGGGAGGCCCGCTGGGTGTCCCCCGTGATTGGCATCCCTCCGTGACAACGGACCCGGCGACGGGAGCCATCCACGTGGGTGGTTTCGTCGGCGACGGCGTCGCGCTCAGCTACCTGGCAGGCCAGGTGGCGGCCGCGAGAATCACGGGAAGCAACACCGAACTGCTGGACCTCCCCATCAACGACCACGGTTCGCGCAGGTGGGAGCCGGAGCCGTTCAGATGGCTCGGGATCAACGCGGGACTGATGGCGACACGGCTCGCCGACCGCATCGAGAGAAGGACCGGACGACAGTCGCGGGTGCTCAACGCGCTCATGAAGCTCTTCTGATCAACGGTGCAGGCCGGCGTCGGTCTGATGAACGCGGAGACGCACGGTGTACCCCGAGTCACCGCTGAGGATGCCCGACCGGGAGAACAGACGGCCCGACTGCCAGTTGGACAGACCGAGCTCAGGCCTGAGCAGAGCGAACTGACCGTCGACCCAACGGGTGAACCCGTCGCCGACGAAGGGTGCATTGCACAGTGACCAGACGGTGTCATGGTCGTTCCGGTCCTCGGAGACGCACGAGACCACGAACAACGGGCTGTGAGCATTGAAGAGCGCAGAGGCCTCGACGACATCGTCGACGAGAACAACATGGAACTCGGGATTCTCCTCCCACTCGAACTCGTGGCCCAGCATCCCCTCTGTCTCCACGGTCACACGGGGCTCGGTGTGGGGACCGTCGGCACGCCTGACCTCGATCTGTTCGGCGGGACCGCAGAGGTCGAACGCGTCACCGACTGCGTGCACCCGTGCCCTCAGCCCCCTTCGTGCAGCGGCCGCGTCGGCACTGGCCATGACCACGGGCAGGAGCTCCCGCGCACGCGAACGCACGACGGCGACGACATTGAGCGTGTTGCAGACCTTGCGGTCGAGCGAATGCTCGACCACCCGGGACAACCGGTCGGGGTCGGCGCTCTCCCCCACGATCATCCATGCGCCGCCGGTGCCGTGGAGACTGACCGGGATGCCGCTTTGCTGCGCCATGGCACCCAGCTCGGCGACGGCCGGTCCGGAACCGCGGGCAACTGCGAGGGACAGCCGACTGTCGGAGAAGAGCGCCCACCCCGCTGCGTGTTCCGGCGAGTCGAGGAGCCCGACACAGCCCTCGGGCAGACCGGAAGCCGCGATCGCCGGCGCCACGACGTGTTCCATCAAGGCGCGAGCGGTTCCGAGCGCGTCGCTTCCGATGCGGAACACGACTGTGTTTCCCCCGCGCAGGACCCCGGTCGCATCGGCGAAGACGTTCGGGCGACCCTCGAAGACGAAACCGATGACGCCCAGCGGGGCACGTTCCTCGGTCACCGTCCATCCGTCATGCTCGATCGACGGACCGACGCCACCTTCCTGTGCACTGTCGCGCCACATGCGGAGCGCCTCGACCATGCCCTGCCGCATGGAGTCCGAGAGCACGAGCCGCGTGGTGCTGCGTCCGCGCGCCGCAGCCGATTCCACATCGGCTCTGTTGGCCCGTGCGACGGCCCCGAACACCCGGTCATCGGCAAGGAGACCCGCCGCCACCTCGAAGAACCGTGTGACCTGATCCTGTCCGACAAACGACATGGCGGAGAACGCGTCGACTGCTGCATCCATCGACGCACCCACCAGTTCAACGACACGGGAAGGTATGCGCCGAAGATCACCCGACGAGGCGACACCCAGCACCTTGTCCCCCGGTTCGAGCGCGGAGGCAAAGTCGGCATCAACCGTGAGAACCGTCGCCCCGACAAGGACACGGTCACCGGCCCGGAGCAGGTCATCGTTGGTCACCCGCCTATTCTCTCTCAGGTGAGCGACGACACCACAGACCGACTCTTTTTCCGCCAGTTGCTGTCCGGGAGGGACTACGCACAGGGGAACGCGATGGCCCGGCAGATGGTGAACTTCACGTACGCCATCGGGGACCGACAGACCGGCGAGTGTGTTCTCGTGGACCCGGCCTACGCCGTGGCAGACCTGGTCGACCTCGTCGAATCAGAGGGCATGAAGGTGGCGGGGGTGCTGGCCACTCACTACCACGCCGACCATGTCGGGGGTTCGATGATGGGCCACACGATCGAGGGCGTGGCCGCACTCCTCGAGCGGGGCTCCGTGCCGATCCACGTGAACAAGCACGAGGTTCCGTGGGTGACACGCACGACCGGGCTCTCCGAGTCCGATCTTGTCGCCCACGAGTCGGGGGATGTCGTGAAGGTGGGCGACATCGACATCACACTCGTCCACACACCCGGACACACCCCCGGGAGCCAGTGTTTCCTCGCACTCGGATGTCTCGTCTCGGGCGACACACTGTTTCTCGATGGATGCGGGCGGACCGACCTGCCAGGCAGCGACCCGGAGCTGATGTACGAGAGTCTGTCCCTGTTGGCGGGCCTGCCCGATGACACGGTCGTGCTGCCCGGCCATCGGTACTCGGAGGCGCCCGCCGCACAACTGTCCGATGTGCGGACGAACAATTACGTGTTCAAACCACGCACCAAGGAGCAATGGATGATGATGTTCGGGCACTGACCGGTCGGTCAGTGCGTCGCTGCCGCGACGATCGCGCTCGCCCCCGAGGCGAACATCAACCCGAGCACCAAGCGCCGGAAACGCTCTCCCCTGACCGCCGGTGCCACGCGCGAACCCAGCCACTGGGTCACCAGCACCACGGGAACCGACACAAGCGCGGCAAGTGCAGCATCGTGCCGGACCTTCCCGGCCACCACGAACATCGACAGTGACACCGCGTTCGAGTAGACGAACACCCGCGAGATGGTTCCCCTGAACACGTGCGGTTCGTATCCCCTTGCCTGGAACAGAAAGACGAGAGGCGGCCCGTTCGTGGACACAGACGTGTTCAGGACACCACTGACAGCCCCCAGGACGAATTCGTCCCTGCGCGACGCGTGATCGAGGGTGAACCCGCGCACCAACAGGATCGCGGCGATGATGACGACCACACCGACCGCGAGACGCAGCTGGTTTGCGGTGCCGATGACGAACACCACCAACCCGAGTGGCATGCCGACACAGGCGCCGGCGAACACCCTGTGCGCAACGGACGTGTCGCAGTGTTCACGCTCCGACCATGCCTGCGCAGCGGTCGTGTACATCGCCAGCAACGTGGCGATGATGACACCCTCCTGCGGGGCGAGAAACAGCGAGAGGAGCGGAACGACGATCAACCCGAAACCGAACCCGGAGATCTTCTGCACGAATGCCGCGCAACCGACGACCGCCATCACCCCGGCGAACTGCAGGAGGGTCAATGTCAGGCACCCAGCGAGTCGATTGCGTCCGCGAACACCTGCGTGTGCAGGTCCACGTCTGCCTCCCCGTGGGACGGGCAGAACAACGCCATGTTGTGGAACGGTGTGAGGAGTATCCCCCGGTTCAGCGCGAACAGGTGCATGTACGAATCCAGTTCGGCGTCCGATGCCGCCGCCGCGTCCGCTCCGTTGCGGGGAACGGGACAGAACCAGTACTCGGCGCGGGCGCCGAGCTGCTGGACATGCCACTGCAGGCCCTTGTTCTCGTACGCGGCGCGGACACCCTCGGTCCATCTCGTCGCCAACGGCACCATCACCGCAAAATCCTCCACGCGAAGATTCGAGGAGAGCGTTGCCCGGATCGCCGCCATGGCGAGGGCGTTGCCGGTGAGTGTGCCGCCGACACCGGACACGTCCACCGAGTCCCCCGCCATCAATGACTCGAGTCGGTGCGCCACTTCGCCGGACATCCCGTAGACGGCGGCGGGCATTCCCCCTGCTATCGGTTTGCCGATGACGAACATGTCCGGATCTAGGTTCCATTCGCGGGTGCAACCGCCCGGCCCCGCACAGATGGTGTGGGTCTCGTCGATCACGAGCAGAACCCCGTGGCGTCTGGTCACGTCCCGTACCGCATCGAGATAGCCGTCATCGGGCAGGACTATCCCGATGTTCGTGAGGGCGGGCTCCATCAGCAGACATGCGACGTCGCCGTGCGACAGTGCCGCTTCCAGCGCATCGATGTCGTTGAACGGAACGACCCGTGTCGTCGTTGCCACATTGAAAGCCGGCCCGATGGCACCCGGCCGCGGCACGACACGGCCGCTCCGGTCGAGCACCGCGAGTGTCTCGTCCACGGTGCCGTGGTAGCACCAATCCATGACGGCGATCTTCGGACGTCCCGTGATGGCACGCGCAAAACGGAGAACGAACCGGTTCGCATCGGTTGCGGTCATGGCGAACTGCCACTTCGGCAGGCCGAAACGGCGCGTCAGCTCACCGGCCACCCAGATCGCGTCCTCGTTCGGCAACATCGTGGTGATGCCCCGTGATGCGCGGTCGTGCAGCGCATCTGCCACACCCGTCAGCCCGTGACCGGTCATGGCCCCGGTGTCACCGAGACAGAAATCAACGTATTCGTGCCCGTCGACATCAGTGAAGCGGGCCCCACGGGCATCCTCGAAGAACAGCGGGAACTCCCCCGGCCACCTTGCCATCCATGGCATGGGCACGCCCGACAACAGGCCCTCCCGGGCGCTACGGGCCAGCCCCGCCGAACGCGGATGGAGACGGCCGAAGAGGGAGAGCTCCTCGGCATGACGGGATGCGAGAGTGGCGCGGTTGATGTTCATGAGCTCGACGTTCCACCATAGGTTTCGTGGACGGACGGGCCGAGGATTCCCAATGAAGTCAGGCCTCTCGGCTTTACATTTCGTACACTTTGACCCGTGAGCACCGACCGGCACCCCTTGGACCTCCGGGTCAACGGAGAGCGGCTGATGGCGCGTCTCGATGCTCTTGCCGAGGTGGGGGCCATTCCTGGTGGCGGATGTGCGCGTCTCGCCCTGACCGACGATGACAAGACAGGCCGTGACCTCGTGGTGTCCTGGATGAGGGACCTGGGGCTCGACGTCACCGTCGACGTCGTCGGCAACGTGGTGGGGACATGGAACGTGGGCACCGGGTCTCCCGTGATGACCGGCTCACACATCGACACTGTCCGGACCGGCGGCAGGTACGACGGCAACTACGGGGTGCTCGCGGGGCTCGAGGTCATCCAGACCGTCCAGGAGTCAGGTTTCGTCCCGCTTCGGCCGCTCGCCGTCGCGTTCTTCACGAACGAGGAAGGGGCTCGTTTTGCCCCCGACATGATGGGCTCACTCGCCTTTGTCGGCGGGAGCCCCGTCGAGACGGTTCTCGACACCGTCGGCATCGACGGCGCCCGTGTGGGGGACGAACTGGAGCGAATCGGGTATTCCGGCTCCATTCCGTGCCCCCAGATCGCGCCGCATGCCTTCGTCGAGCTGCACATCGAGCAGGGACCGGTGCTCGAACAGCAGGACACGACGATCGGTGTCGTCACGGGTGTGCAGGGAATCAGCTGGCAGGAAGTGACCATCACGGGACAGTCGAACCACGCGGGCACGACCCCCATGAACCTCCGTCACGATCCCGCCTACGCGGCCTCGAACATCGCGGTGTTCCTCCGCGAACTTGCACGCGGGTTCGGCGGCCACCAGGTGTGCACGGTCGGGAAGATCGACATGCACCCGAATCTGATCAACGTTGTCCCGGCATCGGCCACCCTCACCCTGGACGTCCGGAACACCGACGAGGAACTGCTCAGGGACGCCGAACGGCAGATTGCCGCCCATCTGCGGAAACTTGCCGCCGACGAGGGCGTCTCGATCACCACCAGGACACTCGCGAGATTCGAGCCCGTCGACTTCGACTCCTCGGTGATCTCGCTCATCGAGGGCGTCGCATCGGACCACGGGTTGAGCCACATGCGGATGCCGAGCGGCGCGGGTCACGATGCACAGATGCTGGCGCGGGTCTGCCCGGCCGCAATGATCTTCGTCCCCAGCCACAAGGGCATCAGCCACAACCCAGCCGAGCACACCGACGCCCACCAACTCGTCGCAGGCTGCAACGTCCTGCTCCACGCTCTTCTCTCACTCACCCACCCGGAGGTAGGCCAATGAGTCGCATCATCACCGTCGGCGCGGCACAGCTCGGGCCGATCCAGAAGGAGCATTCACGCGAGAGCGTGGTGCAACGCTTGATCTCCCTCCTCCGGCAGGGGGCATCAGCCGGTTGCGACCTGGTGGTGTTCCCCGAGCTGGCGCTGACCACCTTCTTTCCCCGTTGGTTCGTCGAGGACATCACCACTGCTGACCACTGGTACGAGCGGGAGATGCCGTCACCAGCCACGCAGCCACTGTTCGACACGGCGCGGGACCTGGGTGTCGGCTTCTGCCTCGGGTACGCCGAACTCACCGATGACGGCCACAGGTTCAACACACAGATCCTGGTGGAAAAGGACGGGAGTGTCGTCGCCAGGTACCGCAAGGTCCACATTCCCGGCCACGAGCATCACGAGCCGGACCGGCCTTTCCAGCACGCCGAGCGCTATTACTTCGAGCCGTCCATGGAGGGATTCGGGGTGTGGAAAGCATTCGGTGGCCGCATCGGAATGATGATCTGCAACGACCGGAGGTGGCCCGAGACATACCGTGTGATGGGCCTGAAGGGCGTGGAGATGATCCTCTGCGGCTACAACACGCCGATCCACTACGTTCCCGACCCGAGCCAGGACATCCTGCAGGGTTTCCACAACGCGCTCGTGATGCAGTCGGGTGCGTACCAGAACGGCACGTGGGTGGTCGGCGTCGCGAAGGGCGGTGTCGAGGAAGGTGTCGACAGCCTGGGGCAGTCCATGATCGTCGCGCCGTCCGGCCAGATCGTCGCGCAGGCACTGACCACCGATGACGAACTGATTTTCGCACGTTGCGACCTTGACTGGTGCGCACGGTACAAGGGCACCCTCTTCGATTTCGACCGCTACCGCCGTCCCGAGGTCTACGGCAACATCACCGCACAACGCGGAGTCGTCCTGGACTGACATGTCGACCGTCACGAATGGCATGGTGTGTTCGCATCACCACCTGTACTCTGCACTCGCGCGGGGGATGCCCGCTCCTCCACTGACCCCGACATCGTTCCTCTCGGTGCTCGAACAGGTGTGGTGGCGACTCGACACGGCGCTTGATCTCGACATCATCTACTGGTCCGCGGCCCTGGGTGCGGCCGAGGCATTGATGAACGGCACGACGGCGGTCATCGACCACCACGAGTCGCCCAATGCCATCGAGGGCAGTCTCGACGTCATCAGGGATGCCTGCGACATGATCGGTGTCCGTTCGAACCTGTCCTACGGCGTGACGGACCGGTGGAATTCGGGGGCACTCTCCCCGACCGTCGAACCATCGGGGCGCATGACCGACGCCGCCCGACGGGGCCTGCGCGAGAACGAAAGATTCCTGCGCAGCGGTGGGCGCGGGATGGTCGGCGTCCATGCGGCCTTCACGTGCACCGACGAGACACTCGAGCACGCAGCGGGACTCGCAGCGGAACTCGAGACAGGGGTCCACATACACGTGGCAGAGGGACCGGAAGACCGCGATGCGGGCCGGAGGCTCGAGCACCTCTCCGGCGACGATTGGCTGCTCGTCCACTGCGTCCATCTCGACAGGCCGCTCAGGGGAACGATCGCCCACAACCCCCGGTCCAACATGAACAACTCCGTCGGGTATGCACACCCGGCGCGGCGTGCGAACACCGTAGTTCTCGGCACCGACGGCATCGGTGCAGACATGCTCGAGGAGGCGCGTCTCGCATACGTCCGGCTGCGCGAGTCCGACGTCACTGCATCCCCCGACACCGCATGGTCCTGGCTGTCGAACGGCGAGAAGTTCTTCCCCGAGGTTGCCAACGACTCGGTGGAATGGTCCTACGACCACTCGGAGAGCGCCTGGCATGTCGCCTTCACACCGGGCGTGCGTGCGGTCAACGTCTCCGTCGACGGAGTTCAGGTGGTTCGCGACGGACAACCGCTCCATTTCGACCTGCAGGAGATCCGCACGAAAGCGGCCGAGGCCGCCACCCGACTTCATTCCCGATTGTGAGCCACGCATGCCAGTTCTGACACCCACCACCATCTCCGACGCTGCGGCCTCGCTCGCCGCGCATCCCGAGGCACAGATTCTCAGCGGCGGCACCGACTTCATGGTCGAGGTCAACTTCAACCACCGCAAGCCCTCGACAGTCGTCGCCCTCGGCGGGATCGAGGAACTGCGCCGTTGGAGCAACGACGGACACTCCGTTTTCATCGGCGCCGGGGTCACTTGGCAGGACATCGAGACGGGACCCATCGCGTCAGTCCTCCCCGCACTGGCCGAGGCGGCGCGAACGGTCGGTTCTCCGCAGATCCGTGCCGCCGGCACCATCGGCGGCAACCTCGGCACGTGCTCACCCGCAGGCGACGGCCTGCCGGTCCTCTCCGCACTCGAGTGCACCGTCCACCTGGTCTCGCCGCGCGGGGAACGCAGTCTTGCCTTCACGGAGTTCATGGTCGGACCGAAGCGCAACGCCAGGGCCGCGGACGAGATCATCACCGGCGTCACGGTGCCCGTGCCGAACGGCTACCAGGGCTACGCAAAGGTCGGCGTCCGCAACGCGATGGTGATCTCCATTGCGAGCGCGTGTCTCGTCATCCACGACAACAAGGTCCGCGTCGGGTTGGGCTCGGTGGGTCCCACGATCATCCGTCCGACGGCAGCAGAGCAATGGCTCGACCAACTGCAGGCGGTACCAGGGCGAGCCGTGTCCCCGGCAGTTGCCTCAGAGTTCGGGCGCCGCGTTGCTGATGAAGCCCGTCCCATCGACGACCACAGGTCGACCGCCGCGTACCGCCGTCACGCAATTTCCGTCATCACACGCCGACTTCTCGAACGGAGCGCACAGTCATGAGCAACAACGAGATCTACACACTCACCGTGAACGGGGAGACACGGGAGGTCAGGGACTCCTGGGTCGGCGAGAGCCTTCTCTACGTGCTGCGCGAACGACTGGGTCTCCCGGGCTCGAAGGGTGCCTGCGAACAGGGCGAATGCGGCAGTTGCACCGTCGTCATCGACAACCGGGCGGTCTGCAGCTGTCTCGTCCTCGCGGCGTCCGCAGTCGGCAGGGACATCGCAACCGTCGAGGGTCTGAACCCCGATGGCTCCCTGACCGACGTCCAGCAGGCCTTCATCGACGAGGGTGCCGTCCAGTGCGGCTTCTGCACACCCGGGCTCGTGGTGGCCGTGCACGGGCTTCTCGAACGCAATCCCCGACCGAACGAACTCGAGGTGAAGGAAGCCCTGTCGGGGAACATCTGCCGGTGCACGGGGTACGGGCGCATCTTCGCGGCGGTCGACAAGGTGGTCGCGGACCGGAACGGGGGCACACGATGAGTTCGGTCACCACACGCAGGGACACACTCGGCGCGAACGCGTTGCGACCTGACGGAGCAGCGAAGGTCCGTGGTGAGTTCGGCTTCACGGGCGATCTGTGGCATGACGGCATGCTCTGGGGTGCGACACTGCGTTCACCCCACCCCCATGCCCGCATCGTCTCCATCGACACCACACCGGCGCTGCGCATTCCCGGCGTCACTGCCGTCGTGACCGCCGAGGACGTCCCGGGACAGATGAACTACGGCCTCATCGCGGAGGACCAACCTGTTTTCGCGTCGGACATCGTGCGCTACATGGGCGAGCCCGTCGCTGCGGTGGCCGCCGACCACCCGGAGACCTGTCGTCGTGCGCTCGCCGCGATCGCCGTCGAATACGAGGTGCTGACCCCACTGTGGGACCCCGCGAAGGCGATCGACGGGAGTGCAGAACCGATCCATCCCGACGGGAACGTCTTCAGGACACAGAAGATCATCCATGGCGACCCGTCCGTGCGTGGCGACGTCACGGTGGAGGGTGAGTACGTCATCGGAATGCAGGACCAGGCCTTCCTCGGCACGGAAGCCGCTCTTGCAATCCCCGATCACGACGGCGGTGGCGTCGAGGTCTACGTGGCGACCCAGTGGCTGCACGAGGACCAGAAGCAAATGGCGAAATGCCTCGGGCTCCCGGTCGACAAGGTGCGACTGACACTCGGCGGAGTGGGTGGTGCATTCGGTGGGCGCGAGGACCTCAGCCTGCAGGTTCACACGGCCCTTCTCGCGCTCCACACCGGGCGACCGGTGAAGATGCAGTACGGCCGCGAGGAGTCCTTCTTCGGCCACATCCACAGGCACCCCGCGACGGTGTGGATGAGGCACCATGCACGACGGGACGGCACCATCGTGAACATCGAGGCACGGTTCGTGTTCGACGGAGGCGCCTACGCCTCCACATCGTCAGCGGTGCTGCTGAACGGGATCACCCACACACAGGGTCCCTACAAGTGCCCCAACGCCTCGGTGACCGGATGGGCCGTGCGCACCAACAATCCCCCGTGCGGCGCCATGCGGGGTTTCGGCGTCGTGCAGGCGTGTTACGCACACGAGAGCCAGATGGACAAGCTGGCGGCCGCGCTCGGCATGTCACCCGTCGACATCAGACTGAAGAACGCCATGGAAACCGGGGACACCCTCATCACGGGACAGGTGATGGACAGTGTCGCACCGGTGACGGAATGCATCAGGCAGACCGACGCCATCCCGTTGCCGGCCGAGATGGCCGCGGATCCCGATGAACTCGAGTTGCCGGGCGGATCGGGACTCACCAGCGACCGACGCCACATCAAGCGCGGCGTCGGCTGGGGTGTGAGCATCAAGAACATCATGTACAGCGAGGGTTTCGACGATTACTCCACGGCGCGCTGCAGGCTGGAGGACGGCGTGGTCACCCTCAAGTTCGCAACGAGTGAGGTCGGTCAGGGATTCGTCACGCTGGCACCGCAGATCGCACGCACCGTCATCGGTGTCGACGACGTCATCATCGACACGATCGACACCGGTGTGGGCTCGGCGGGATCGACGTCGGCCTCGCGACAGACATGGATGAGCGGCGGCGCTGTCAAGGGCGCATGCATGCTCGTGCAACAGAGAATCCTGGAGCACGTTGCCCGGACCCATTCGTTGGACGTTGCCACGCTGTCCATCGAGGGCACCGAGGTCGTCAACTCGGCGGGGACACTGCGCATCAACGTGGTCGAGGCCACGCGAGGCGTGTCGTTCGACGAGACATTCGAGCACCACCACAGGTCCACGGAGGACCTCGACGAGAACGGCCAGGGCAACTGTCATGTGGCCTTCGCGTTCGTCGCACACCGCGCTGTCGTCGACGTGGACGAGGAACTCGGTCTCGTGAAGGTCGTCCAGATCGCCACCGCACAGGACGTGGGGGTCGCGCTGAACCCGCTGTCCGTCATCGGCCAGATCGAGGGAGGCATCGCACAGGGTCTCGGCCTCGCAGTGATGGAGGAGATCATCGTGACGGAGGGTCGCGTGCGCAACCCCAGTTTCACCGATTACCTGCTGCCCACCACGCTCGACGCCCCGGTGGTCGAGGCGCGGATGATCGAGCAGTACGAACCGCTGTCACCACTGGGAGCCAAGGGTGTCGGGGAGCCGCCGTGCATCTCCGTGACACCCGCCATCGCGAATGCCATCCGCAACGCGACGGGAAAGGTCATTGACAGGGTCCCGGTGCGTCCGCAGGACATCTGCCTCTAGGAGTCAGGCACCGAACACGCGACGGGTGTAATCGTTGCGGAACGTGCGGTCCGGATCGAGGCGGTTGCGCATCGAGATGAAGTCGTTCCAACGCGGGTACAGCCCGGCCAGTTCGTCTGCCTCGCGGAAATGGAGCTTGCCCCAGTGCGGGCGGGCATCGTGGCCGCGCAGGATGTCCTCGACGTCGCGCATGAAGGGTTCGTGTTCCATCCCCTTGAACACGTGCACCGCGATGTAAGCGGACTCCCGGCCGAACGCGGTCGACAACGGGATGTCATCGGGCGCAGTGAAGCGCACCTCCACCGGGAAGTTGAGCTTGTAGCCCTTGCGGTCGACCATCGCGCGGATCGCGTTCAGGGCCGGCCCGACGGCTTCGCGCGGCATGGCCTGTTCCATCTCGTAGAACTTCACGAGACGCGGGCTCGCAAAGATCCTGAAACTGTCGTCACTGTAGGAGCGCTCGCCCGAGGCGGGCAGCGCCTTGGCGAGACGCGGGATGGCTGACGGGACCATGCGGCCGGCGATGCACACCGCACCGAACGCGTAGTTCTCCATGAAGGTCTTCTCGAACCACCCGCGAACCCTCGGCAGTGGCTCGCGCGGACCATCGTGCCTGTTGTTCCTCTTGGTGAGTGCCCATCCGGTGTGCGGGACCCAGAAGAACTCGAAATGGTCGTTCGTCCCCACGAGCTCGTCGATACCGGCCAGAACCGAGTCGACACGCATGGGAACCTCCGTCGCCCTCAACAGGAAGGCAGGAACGACGGAGAGCGTGCACTCCGTGATGATCCCGAGAGCCCCGACACTGACGCGAGCGACATCCAGAACGTCAGGATTTGTGTCGGCATCGCACACGACGACTGTGCCGGCGCCGTCGACCAATCTCATCGCCCGCACCTGAGTGGCAAGACCCCCGACTCTCACGCCGGTGCCGTGGGTCGACGTCGAGATGGCACCGGCGACGGTCTGGTAGGCGATGTCCCCCAGGTTCGGCAGGGCCAGACCCTCGGCGTGGAGCAACTCGTTGAGCTTCCACAGGGGCGTCCCCGCCCCGACCGTGACGGTCATGGCCTCGCGGTCGATGGAGCGGACTCCCGAGAGTGCCCCGACCCTCACCATGAGGTCGTTCGTGACCACGGCGGCAGTGAAACTGTGCCCCGAGGCGGCGACGCGGACGGCACGGCCATGGGAATGCGCTCGGGTCACGATTTCCGCCACCTGGGCCTCGTCTCTCGGATCCTCGATGTTCTCCGGTCGCGCGACCTGGTTGCCGGCCCAGTTGGTCCACTTCACGGGCCAATTCTGCCCCAACACCGGCGTCAGAACGGGTCTCAGGGGTGGTGCCCGACTGGGTCCTGCGTGGGGCCGACGGCATAGGGTGAGGGAAACGACTTCAACGGAGGCTGAACGTGACCACTACCCAGGTCCCCCACGTCAATTACCTCGTGCTCGGCGACAAGCCGCACCTCGAGGCAAACGAATGCACGAACTGCAAGGCGCGCTTCTTCGATCGTCGCAATGCCTGTGCCAAGTGCTTCCAGACGGACTTCAAGAAGGTCAGCATCGCGACCGACGGTGTGGTCCGGTCCTTCACGATCGTCACCTTCGCCTCCCCGGGCGTGCCTGTCCCCTTCGTCGCGGCAATCGTCGACTGCGGCGGCACCAGCGTCAGGGGAAACCTGATCAATGTCGACCCCACCCCCGAGAAAGTCTCGCTGGGGATGAAGGTCAAGCTCGCCACCTACTCGCTCGGGACCGACGACAACGGTGCCGAGGCGATCGGCTTCGGGTTCGAACCGGCCTGATTCACCAATCCATCCACAAGAACCACTAGAACTACGGAAGAAAGTCAAGGAGAACACCATGGCAACAGATGACATCTACATCCTCGGAATCGTGATGACGAAGTTCGGCAAGCACCCGGACAAGGACACGGTCGACCTCGCATCAGAAGCAGTCATGGGTGCGCTCAAGGACGCAGGCGTGACGATGGCCGACATGGGCATTCTCGCTGCGGGCTGCCTGATGGGACAGGGCGGCATCGGCCAGCAGATCCAGAAGCAGGTCGGCCAGACCGGCATCCCGGTGTACAACGTGTCGAATGCGTGCGCCACCGGTGCCACCGCACTGCGCACAGCAATCATGGCCATCAAGGCTGGCGAAACCGACATGGGCCTCGCAGTGGGCGTCGAGAAGCTCGCGGGCGTCGGACTGCTGGGCGCACGCCCCGCATCCGCCTCCAAGGAATGGACCCCGTCCGGTCGCTATGGCGCCGTCACCGGCACCGACGGTCGCATCGGCACCGACAACATGCCCGGCACGTTCGCACAGGTCGGCATGGAGTACGGCCACAAGTACGGTGGCGCGACGTTCGAGGTGTTCGCCAAGATCGCCGAGAAGAACCACGCGCACTCCACGCTGAACCCCATGGCCGCCTACCAGAAGCGAATGACGCTGGACGAGATCATGAACGATGTCATGATCGCGTACCCGAACACCCGCTCCATGTGCTCGGCCAACTGCGACGGTGCGGCCGCGGCCGTGGTCGTCAGCGGCGCAAAGCTGAAGACCCTCTCGAAGGAACAGCAGCGCCGTGCCATCAAGGTGTCTGCCTCCATCCTCACCAGTGACCCGTACCAGGAGGCCTGCCAGGTTCTCCCCGACGTGAACACGCTCACCCGGATCGCCGCCAAGCAGGCGTACGAGCAGGCAGGCGTCGGACCCGAGGACCTGAATCTCGTGGAACTGCACGACTGCTTTGCCACCGCGGAACTGGTGCACTACGACAACCTGATGCTCTGCCCCGAGGGTGGCGCAGTCGACTTCTTCAATTCCGGCGCCACGTGGCGCACGGGCAAGACCCCGGTGAACGTCTCCGGCGGTCTCGAGTCGAAGGGTCACCCGATCGCCGCCACCGGCATCGCCAACATCTGGGAAATCTGCCATCACCTCCGCGGTGAGGCCGGTGACCGCCAGATCGAGGGTGCGAAGGTCGGTCTCGCCCACGTCATCGGCCTCGGCTCGGCCTGCGGCATCCACATCCTCGAGAAGTCGGCTCTCTGACCGGACTCCCGCCCATCTCGGGCCACGTCGAGCCTGCCTATTCGGCGGTTCTCGACGCATTCAGGAACAACTTCGCCGAACACAACGAGATCGGCGGTGCCGTGTGCGTGAGCGTGCACGGGAAAGTCGTGGTCGACCTTGTCGGCGGTTGGCGTGACGTCGCGCGCACCCTGACCTGGGAATACGACACCATCGTCAACGCATTCAGTGTCGGCAAGGGTCTGACCTCCCTCGTGGCGGCAATGCTCGTCGACAGGGGTGCCATCACCTACGACACGGTCGTGAGCCGCGTGTGGCCCGACTTCTCCGGCCACGGAAAGGATTCGCTGACGTTCGCCGACCTGCTGGGGCACAGGGCCGGCCTCCCTGCAGTACGCCGCACACTGCCCGCCAATTCCATGTACGACTGGGACCTCATGTGCTCAGAGCTCGCCGTCACCGAACCCTGGTGGAAGCCGGGGACGGCGCATGGCTATCACGTCAACACCTTCGGGTTCTTGTGTGGCGAGGTGATGCGTCGTGTCACTGGCCAAAGCGTCGGCGGGCTGTTCCGCACCCTCCTGGGTGAGCCGCTGGGAGCGGACATCCACCTGGGGGTCCCCGACTCTGAACACCACCGCATCGCGGAATTCGAATGGCCACCGGCAGCCCTGTCGGAGGTCGACACGAGCGGGTTCACCGAGCAACAACTCCTGCAGTACAACACCTACAACAACCCACTTGGCACGTCGGGTGGCGGCACGGTCAACACGGCCGACTGGCGCACGGCCGAGATACCGAGCACGAACACGCACGCGTCAGCCCGCGGCATCGAGCGCGTGTACAGGGAACTTGCCGCCGGCGGCGGGCAGTTGCTCGGACCTTCCACCCTGGCTAGCGCCCTCAGCGAGACATCAAACGGACCCGATGTCGTGCTGGAACGGAACTCCCGGTTCGCGAGAGGCTTCCAGATCCCTCTCCCCGAGAGGGGGTTCGGACCGAATCCTGCCGCCTTCGGACATTTCGGAGCCGGTGGCTCGGTCGGCTTCTGTGATCCGTCGACCGGCGTGGCGTTCGGGTATGTCATGAATCAGATGGGTCCGAGGTGGCAGAACCCCCGCAACCGGGCCCTCATGGACGCCGTCTTCGCCTCGCTCTAACAGTCACGAACGGGGTCCCGTGTGGGACGATGAGTGTGTGACGACCGGAGGAAGCATCAGGCCCTCCGAGTTGTTCGCCATCAAGCCGTTCCGTTTGCTGTGGGGCAACAGCTTCATCTTCACCCTCGTCCTCAGCACCCAGCGGTTCGCGTTCGTCTGGCTGGTGCTCGGCCTCGGCGCCCGATCCGACATCAGCGGCGTCGTGTTGTTCGTGATGGGGGTGCCAGCCCTTCTGATCTCGCTGCCTGTCGGAGTTCTCTCCGACCATTTCAACCGCCGCGTGCTGCTCATCATCAGCCAGTTGGGCGCCCTGTCCATCACCACAGCCACGGCGGTTCTCGTCACCACGGGAACCATCACCGTTGCCTGGGCCGTCGGCTGCAGCTTCGTCAGCGGCATCTTCATTGCTCTCGGGACACCGGTCCGCACGGCGATCGTCCCCTCATTGGTGGAGCGCGACAAACTCGTCGGCGCCATCGCCGTGAGCACCATCGGGAACAACATCGCTCTCATCATCGGGCCGGCAACGGCCGGACCGATGATCAAGACCTGGGGAATCCAGGGGGCATTCTGGTTCCAGGCCGTGCTCTATGGTCTCGGCCTCTTGACGCTTCTCCCTCTCGAGCTTCCTCCTTCGGCAAACACCGAGCGCCGGCGGTTGCGGGAGGAGATCCTCGGTGGCCTCACGTACATCCGCGAGAGCCAGGCCGTCCGCTCCTTCTTCATCCTCCTCGGCTGCTCGGTGATCTTCATGATGAGCCCGTGGATCGTCCTCGGCCCGCAGATAGCGAAGGAACAGGTGGGAGCCACCGGGAGCCAGACCACGTTCCTGTTCGCGCTCCTCGGAGTCGGACAATTGATCACCTCGCTCGGCATCATGCGCTGGAACAACCGCATCAGACAGAAGGGGCTCTGGTTCATGTGCGGTCTGTGCTGGGGCTCGACGGTGCAGATTCTCCTCGGACAGTCGGTTGGGTTCGTGTCGATGGGTCTGTTCCTGTTCCTGTGGGGCATCGGCGGGGGGTTCTACATGAACCTGAACCAGACACTCATCCAGAACAACACACCACCCGCGCTCATGGGCAGGGTCATGGCGATCCAGTCACTCCTCATGTCAGGACTGGCGCCCGCAGGCGCCCTCCTGGTCGGTCTCGTCGCCCGCAGCGTGGACTCGGCACCGGCGGTCTTCTCCGTGTGCGGTGCACTGATGCTCCTGTCGAGCGGCTATTTCCTGACGTTCCACCGCCACCTCAGGCCGATGGCCTGAACCCACGTCACCTTTCGTTGTGCAGCAGGATCGTGTCGGCGTCCGAACGCGCGCTCAGACGGGACACACACACGACGACCTTGTTGCCGGACACGATCATCCCCGCCCTGCGTGAGACACCGAGTGCCTGCTCGATGGACCGCGTGACGTCCGGGTTGCGTTCGCCCATCGTCGGGTAGACCCCGCGCACCACGTTCAGTCGCCGGGCTGCGGCCTCGTCGGGTGTGACGGCAATGATCGGGCACGACGGTCTGCACGCCGCCAGGAGTCTCGCCGAGTACCCGGTGTACGTGAGAGCCACGATCCAGTCGGCATTGATGCGCTTGGCGAGAGCCGCAGCGGCGGCGGTGACGGCTGCGGTCTCGGGATTCTCGTCAGCGAACCAGTTCGGCATCTGCAGGTTCCGTTCGGCCACCTCGGCGATGCGCACCATCGACGACACCGCAAGGGGTGGGTTGTGACCGACTGCCGTCTCCCCGGACAGCATCACTGCGTCGAAACCGTCCCTCACCGCCGCACTGACGTCGGCAACCTCGGCCCGTGTGGGCCTCGTGGACGTCGTCATGGACTCGACCATCTCGGTGGCACAGATGCTGATGACACCCATCTTCAGCGCCGTCAGGGCGATCCTGCGCTGCAGCGACGGCAGTTCCTCGTAGGGAAGCTCCACACCCAGGTCACCACGCGCCGCCATGACACCATCACTCACGCGGCAGATCTCCTCGAGTCTGTCGATGGCCTGCGGCCGCTCGATCTTGGAGAAGATCAACGGCTCGCTGCCTGCAAGCTCGCGCACGCGCACCACGTCCTCGGGGTGCTGCACGAACGACACGGCGATGATCTCGGCGCCCAGTTCCCGGGCAACGGCGATGTCATCGACGTCCTTCGACGACAGAACGCCACCGAGCACCTCGGTGTCCGGGAGGTTGACCCCCTTCTTCGTGCGGAGCAGTCCCCCGCGGACGACTGTCAGGGTGACGTCCGAACCGTCCAGACCGGTGATGCGGCACTCGAGGCGGCCGTCATCAAGCAGCACGCGGTGACCCACCTTCAGACCGAGCGCATCCGATGAACGGACTCCCGTGTCGAAGCCGAGGATGTCGGTTCCGAGGACGAGGGTCTCCCCTTCCGAGATGGTCCGTTCGGGGCCCGTGTAACGCATCTTCGGGCCCTGGATGTCCACGAGGATTGCCGTGTCAGGCGACGCTTCGCGCACGCCGAGGAACTGTTGCCGCAACTGGTCCGTGGTGAGATGGGAACAGTTGATGCGGATGACGTTGGCACCCGCGGAGACCAGCGCACGGATGCCGTCGGTGGATCCACTGGCCGGACCGATCGTCGCGACAATCTTCGTGCGTCTCATGACCCGTAGAACTCTATGTCCCGTCGGGCACGGAACTCGGGAGCATTCTCATGTTGGAACTTTCCAGCACGACGATGTGTGTGGTGTCGAAGGGGGGACTTGAACCCCCACGCCCTAACGGGCGCCAGCCCCTCAAGCTGGTGCGTCTGCCTATTCCGCCACTTCGACGAGGAATCCTCAGGCTACCGAGAGGTACTCACTTAGCCAAGAGGAATGCGAGCGCAATCACCGAGAAGATCCAGATGGTTGCGAGAACAGCCGTGATGAGGTTGAGGTTCTTCTCCGCCGCCGCCGACCCGAGGGCGGCACCGGAGGCACCGCCGAACATGTCAGACAGACCACCGCCCTGACCGCTGTGCAGGAGCACCCCGACGATCATGGAAAGCATGGAAACCACGTTGATGACGATGGTCAGGTACATCACGAAAGTACGCACGGTGGAACAGCCTAACGGCGGGTCCCGCCCGTTCCCCTGAGGGAAACCGGCGTGGAATCGGGGAAATGGCAGGCGACCGAGTGCCCGGGGGCAATCTCGGCGAGCACCGGCTCCTGCTCTGCGCACACGGCCTCTGCCCGCGGGCACCGCGTGCGGAAACGGCAACCGGAGGGAGGATTGATCGGGCTCGGCACGTCGCCCTCGAGGACGATGCGGTGGCGCTGGCGCTCGAGGACCGGGTCGGGACTCGGCACGGCGGACAACAACGCCTCGGTGTAGGGATGGGCGGGAACCTCGTGCAGATGTTCCGAGTCGGATATCTCGACGATCTTCCCGAGGTACATCACGGCGATCCTGTCGGAGATGTGACGCACCACGGAAAGGTCGTGCGCGATGAAGAGGTACGAGAGTCCCATCTCTTTCTGCAGGTCCTGGAGGAGGTTGATGACCCCGGCCTGGATCGACACATCCAGAGCCGACACCGGCTCGTCCAGGACGAGGAAGTTCGGTTGCAGGGCGAGGGCGCGCGCAATGCCGATGCGCTGGCGTTGGCCACCCGAGAACTCATGCGGGAACCGTGACGCATGGTCCCTCGACAGGCCCACGAGGGTCAGGAGTTCGGCCACGCGTTCGGCATGGTCGGACTTCACCTTGTGGATGTCGAGGGGCTCGGCAATCGCCGAGCCGACGGTGAGACGGGGGTCAAGCGACGCGTACGGGTCCTGAAAGACGATCTGCATCTTCCGCCGGAGCTGCCGCAGGTCCTCCTTCCCCATCGTGGTGAGTTCGGCATTGTCATAAGTGACCGAACCGGATGTCGGCTCGATCAGGCGCAGGACGCACCGCCCGATGGTGGACTTGCCCGAACCGGACTCACCGACGAGGCCGAGCGTCTGTCCCCTGCCGACCTCGAACGAGACATCCGACACCGCATGGACCACCTGGTCGACGGACCGCAGGCCGGTCACCGCCTTCACCTTGAATTCCTTCACCAGGTGCTCGACCCTCAGCAAAGCGTCGGTCATCGCGCACCCCCCGACAGTTCGACCGCACGGATGCAGGCGGTCTGGGTGGAACCCACCTGGACAAGGTCAGTCGGCGCGGTGGCACAGGCGTCAGTCGCATGCGCGCAGCGGGGACGGAACGCGCAACCGCTCGGCGGAGAGATCATGTTCGGGGGCGAACCGAGGATCGGCTTCAGGCGTTCCTTGTTGTGCGACGGCAGGGACGCGAGCAGACCCTGCGTGTACGGGTGATGCGGCGTGGCGAACATGTCGTTCACGAGTCCCCGTTCCACCGTGTTCCCCGCGTACATCACCTCCACGCGGTCCGCGACGCGGGCCACGACCCCGAGGTCGTGGGTGATGAACACGACCGCCGTGTTCAGGCGTTGCCGGACGTTCTCGATGACCTCGAGAATCTGAGCCTGCACGGTGACGTCGAGTGCCGTGGTCGGCTCGTCCGCGATCAGCACGTCGGGATCGTTGGCAATCGCCATTGCGATCATCACCCGCTGGCGCATGCCACCCGAGAATTCGTGCGGGTACTGGTTCGCGCGCACGTCGGGCTGCGGGAGACCGACCATGTCGAGCAGTTCGACTGCACGGGAATGGGCGTCAGACTTGGACATGTCCTGGTGAGCCTGGATCATCTCCACGATCTGCGCGCCGATCCTGTGCACGGGGTTCAGTGCCGAGAGCGGGTCCTGGAAGATCATTGCGATCTTCTTGCCGCGCTGGCTCCGCACCTGCTGCGCAGGGACCCCCACCATCTGGGTCCCGACAACCGTCGCAGAGCCGGAGACAGTCGCAGTCGACGGGAGGAGACCCATGATCGACAGGAACGACACCGACT
>JBEDDY010000167.1:0-2829 GCA_041176025.1 Actinomycetota bacterium
GAAGAACCCCGCGATGCTCGAGATCCACACGGTCAACGGAAAGGACCCGGAGAAGGCCAGGCAGCGCCCGCGCTTCGAGGACCTCACGCCGCTGTTCCCGGACTCGAAGCTGCGCATGGAGAGCGTCTCGGACCCGACGAACATGACCGCTCGCATCATCGACCTGGTCGCCCCCATCGGCAAGGGCCAGCGCGGACTCATCGTGTCGCCGCCGAAGGCCGGCAAGACCACCGTCATGAAGACGATTGCCCAGTCGATCGAGCAGAACAACCCCGAGGTCAAGCTCATCGTCCTTCTGATCGACGAGCGCCCCGAGGAAGTGACCGACATGAAGCGCACGGTGAAGGGCGAGGTCATCTCCTCCACCTTCGACCGTCCGAGTGACGAGCACACGCACATCGCCGAGATGTGCATCGAGAAGGCGAAGCGCATGGTCGAGATGGGTGACGACGTCGTCATCATCCTCGACGGCATCACGCGCCTCTCGCGTGCGTACAACCTGGCGGCCCCCGCCAGCGGACGCATCATGTCCGGCGGTATCGACGCAGGCGCTCTGTACCCGCCGAAGAAGTTCTTCGGCGCCGCACGAAACGTGGAGGAGGGCGGGTCGCTGACCATCCTCGCCACCGCACTCGTGGAGACGAACAGCCGCATGGACGAGGCGATCTTCGAGGAGTTCAAGGGCACGGGCAACATGGAGCTGCGTCTCGACCGCCGCATCGCCGAGCGTCGCGTCTTCCCGGCCATCGACGTCCTCGGTTCGAGCACCCGTCACGACGAGCTGCTCATCGACCGCAAGCAGTTCCAGCTGGTGGTCAAGCTGCGCCGTGTCCTCGGTGGCATGGCCCAGGACGGCAACCCCGCACCGGGTCTCGAGATGCTGATGGACCGCCTGAAGACCTTCCGCACGAACGACGAGTTCCTGTCCGAAGTCGCAAAGACGCCCGGGGTCTGACCCGCAAACCCTTGTCGGTGCAGGGATCGGGCCCATTGGGGGTCGAATCCCGTGCCGATACACTTTTTCATCCGTTCCGAGGAGATGCCATGAAGACCGAGACACACCCCCAGTACGACGAGCTGAACGTCAAGTGCTCATGCGGCAACACATTCACGACCCGCAGCACCAAGGGTGGCTCGCTCAGCGTGGAACTCTGCAACCAGTGCCACCCGTTCTACACGGGCAAGCAGAAGCTGGTGGACACCGGCGGCCGCGTGGAGCGCTTCAACAAGCGTTACGGCGCGCGCAAGAACGCCCCGGCAAAGGCCGAGTAGTTGTCGGCCGACCAAGAGCGTCGGTCCCGTCTTCTCGCACTGAAACTGCGCGCACTCGTGCGCGACCATCTTGCTCTCACCGAGGACCCCGCCGGCGAGGCCCGGGTCTTCTCTCCCGGAGCCGCATTCCTCAGTGACGACGCCGCATGGTTCCTGGTCGACGGTGACGCCACTCGTTCGCTCGGTGCGGTCATCGCGTGGAGCGCGGCGAACAACATCGCCAAGCCCCTGAACATTCTGTGCGAGCAGAACGCCGGCATCGTCGCGCGTCGTGCCGGGTTCATGTCCGCCGACGTCACCGTGTGGCAGGTGGATGACCGGTCCGTCGTCCGTGCAGAACCGGCACCGCACCTTCCTTCGATGACACCCTCGGTGCACCACATGTCGTTCGCACCGCTGATCGAGTCGGGCGGCGCGGAGATCGTGATCGAGCACGGTGTGGTTCTCGGCGAGGTGCGCGGCCTCGAGATGTGCCGCGTGGTCGATGACCCGTTCACGGGCGAGTCACGCGTCGAAGTGGGTCTCGGTGCACACGACCGCGAGGCGTTCGCCATGGTGCACGGTCACCTGCCCACCGAGGACGCCATGCGCCAGGTCATCTCCGCCGTGCTGCCGCACCGTTCGTTCGAGGCCGACCATCACCCGTTCAATCGATTCGGTGTCGAACGACTCCTCCGCTGGAACGCAATGCAGGATCCTGCCTCCGTGGGATGTGCGTCGTTGGCGCCGGCGGAACCCCCTGTGGTGCGGACCAACGTGAAGGATGCGGTGCCGTGCGTGGCCATCGGCATCGATGCGGACGGGAACACCGTTGCCGTCACGTTCGTGAACGGCATCGACCTCGACGCTGTTCCGTTCGCTCTCGACGCGGCAGACCGACTCGGTGCGTCGCGTGCGGTGCTCGCGATGCGTTCGCGGGACATCACGCGGTCCACGAACACCCTCGTCTCGCTGGCCCGCACGCCGCTGGCTCTCGTGGCCATCCAGTCGTGAATGCACACGACCCGAACGCCCTAGCCTGATTGCCGTGCAGAAGAAGCTCGATTCCATCGAAACCGAGTTCGTGGAACTGGAATCCAGCCTCGGCAGCCCGGAGGTGCTGGGTGACCAGGCACGCCTGCGCGAGGCCAGCCGCAAGTACAAGATGATGACGCCGCTCGTTGCGTGCATCCGAGAGATTCGGCAGGTGCGCGGCGATGCCGAGGCGGCGCGGGAACTCGCGGCCGAGACCTCCGGCGACGAACGAGACGCGTTCCGTGCGGAGGCAGCGGTCGCAGAGGCGCGGCTCGAGGAGCTCGAGGAACAGCTGAAGGTCCTGCTGCTTCCGCCCGACGTGAACGACGGCAAGAGCGTGATCATGGAGATCCGTGGCGCCGAGGGTGGCGAGGAAGCCAACCTGTTCGCCCGCGACCTCATGGAGATGTATCTCGGCTATGCGTCGCGCCGAGGATGGCAGGTCGAGACGATCCAGGTCGACAACTCCGACTTGGGCGGCATCAACCAGGCCACGCTGCTCTTCAAGGGCGACGACGCGTGGAGTCACCTCAAGTTCGAGGG
>JBEDDY010000168.1:0-4601 GCA_041176025.1 Actinomycetota bacterium
TACGAGAACACGCTCGATGCGATCGCACGCAGTGGCGTCGAGGTTGTGCGCGCGACTGCGCCCACCGACAACTCCACGGTGTGGTGGTGGTTCGTCATCTCCACCGCCGAACTGACGCAGAGCCTGCGCGGGGTGCAGGACCGATGGGGCGAGATGAGCGACTACGTGCAGGCACAGCTCGCCTTCGGGTCGAAGGTGACCACCGACCAGTACATCGAGGCGATGCGCAAGCGCCATGACGTGGGTGCAGCGTTCGACGGGATGCTCCGTGACGACAGCGTGATCGTCGTGCCCACGGCGAACTCCCGAGCGTGGCCCGCGGAGGGACCCATGGCCACGAGTGCCGGTGCCGTTGCCGATGATTCGATGATCGCACTGAACACCACCGACGCGAACTTCACCGGTCACCCTGCCGTCAGTGTCCCCATCGGTCTCGACAACCACGGCGTCCCCATCGGCCTGCAGATCACAGCGCCGCGCTTCGGTGACTCCCTCGCCCTGGGCCTGGCTGCGCACATCGAGAGGATCCAGCCGTGGCAGAGGAACGCGACGGGTTTCAGCGAGTTCCGACCCGCATGAACAGACGACGGTCGTTCGACCGCGCCTACTACGCACGGTTCTACGAGGATGACCCCGTCCACACGCGCACGAAGATCGCCCAGCTGGCGCAGGGCGTCCATTCGTTCGCGCAGTGGTGGGAACTCGACATTGCGTCCGTCCTCGACATCGGTGCCGGCCCAGGGTACTGGCGTGACTGGTACGCCGAGAACCACCCCGGTGTCGAGTACCACTCCACGGATGTCAGCGAGCACGCGTGCGAGACGTACCGCCACGAGCAGCGAGACATCACGTCCTGGCAGCCGCGGCGCAGGTACGACCTCGTCGTGTGCCACGGCGTGCTGCACTACCTGGACCCTGCCGGCGCCTCGGCGGCAATCGAGAACATCGCGGCGGCGGCGAAGGGACTCCTCTACCTCGAGGCACCGACGTCCAATGACCTCGACACGATCGTCGACGTCGAGACGACGGACATGAACGTCACACGCAGGTCAGCCGCGTGGTACCGGACGAGGCTCGGGAAGCACTTCACCCAGATCGGCGCAGGCCTGTGGGCCAGCAATGCCGCCGGGCTGCCGCTGTACGACCTCGAGCGGTCGCGCTGAGTACCGTCGTCCGGACGGACTAGTCGAAGTCGGGAACGAGGGCGACCTTGCCGGCGACCTTGCGTTTCTGCAGGTCGCGCATGGCATCCACGGCGCGCGACATCGGGTACGACACCGGCTCCACGGGGTGCAACTTGCCCGCCACGATGTTCGCCATGACCTCCACCAGCATCGCCTGGTTCTCGGCCTGGTTCTGGCCGACCCATGCGCCCCAGTCCACACCGACGACGGTGCGGTTCGTGAGGAGCACGAAGTTCGCGGGCAGCCTGGGAATGCCGGCAACGAACCCGACCACCATGTACTGACCGTTCGCCTTCAGCGCGCGCAGGCACGGCTCGGCCAGGTCACCGCCGACCGGGTCGTACACGATGTCCACGCCCCCGGCTATCTCGCGCACCTTCGCCTTCACGTCGTCGTTGATGACGTCGACCGATGCGAACGCGCCGCGGTCGAGACCCAACTGCCACTTCTCCGCCGAGGATGCACCTGCGATGACCTTCAGGCCGAGTGCGACACCCACGTCGACGGCGGCAAGCCCGACTCCTCCGCCCGCACCGAGGACGAGCATCGTCTTGCCTGCTTCCACCTGCGTGCGGCGGGTGAACGCGAACCACGCGGTGAGGTAGCTCTGCATGAACGTCGCGCCCTGGCCATCGGTCAGTTCGTCGGGGATCGGCAGCACGCGGTTGGCCATCGCCACGACTTCGTCCGCGAAACCACCGGCACCCACCGGCACGAACACGCGGCGACCGTTCATCGAGGCGTCGACCCCGGGACCCGTCTCCACGACACGACCGGTGACCTCGCTGCCGGGCACGAACGGCACGGCCGGCTTGATCTGGTAGCGGCCCTCGATCATGAGCGAGTCCACGAAGTTCAGTCCGCACGCCGCGACCTTCACGCGGATCTGCCCCTCCCGCAGTTCGGGTGATGCAGTCTCCTGCACCCTCAGGTCATCGAGACTTCCGAGCCGGTCAACAACGAGTGACTTCATGAGCGTCACCGTACCGTTCACGGCTCACCCGAACCGCACCGAAGTAGAGTCACGCCGTGCCAACACTCGCCCGGCTCACCCGGCTCCCCGTGCTGGCCGTGGCGTACGCGTTGCTCCGTGCATCGGCCGTGTGGGGACTGCACCCCGCAACATTCCCCGACAGTGCCGGGTACCTGGACCTCGATCTGTCGTCGCCTGTCGCACGCACGTGGCCCGTGCCGTTGCTCTTCTCTCTCGTCCGGCCCGACCCGATGCGGGTTGCGATGCACGTCGTTCTCGGCGTGCTCGCGTGGACGTGGCTGGCACGGGTTCTCGGCAGGAACAGCCGGTTCCCCGGCCTCGTCGCCGTCCTCACGTTCGTCGTCGGTCTGGCACCGCAGGTCGTGCGCTACGACCTCACCATCCTGTCCGAGTCGCTCGCGATCACGTTCGGCGTCGCAATGGTGGCGGCGACACTCGCAGTGGCCGACAACGTGTCGGCGCGTTCACTGACCCAGTGGGTGCTGGTCATGACCGTCTTCTCGATGGTCCGGCCCCAGCACATGATCCTCCTCTTCGCCGCCGGTGCATTCGTCCTCGCGCGGGCCGTCGGCCGGCGCGCCCTGCCGGGTGCGCTCGGACTCGTGGTGCTCGGCGCATCGGTCCTCGGGATCGTGCAGTTCCGTGCGAACAGACCGACCAGTGAGTTGAACCTCTACACGGTCATCGTCGAACGCGTTCTCAACGACGACACGCGCTTCGCGTGGTTCGTCGACAACGGCATGCCCGACATCCCCGGCATTCGGGAGGCGCAGGGTTACGACTACGCGGAACAGGTGCCCACCGACGTGCTCGCATTCCTGCAGTTGCCGGTGGGCCAGGCGCCACCGAGTCTCATGCGGGTGGGCGGGCTCCCCTTCGCACGGTGGGTGCGCAGCGAGGGCTGGTCCGTGTACGCGAGGTACGTGGCGACACACCCGTCGGACACGAGGGCACGCATCACCGACCTCGCGTCTCCGACGCTCGACCCGGTGAACGACGACTTCCTCCCGCTGGAGAGCCGCACTGTGGTGCCGCGCTGGCTGTTCGTCCCGTGGAAACTGTGCTGCGTTCTCGTGGCGGCCGGCACCGCCTTCGCCGTCCTCACCGGCCGCCTCCGCAGGGCGGGCACCCTCGCCGCGATGTTCGTCACGACTGCGACCATCTATTCGGCAGCCATGTTGACCTCGGGCATCGAGCACCCCCGGCATGCGTCGATGGTGGCGGTGTTGTTGAGGGTGTGTGCGCTTGCGGGTGCGGCGGAACTCCTCCGCCGCGAGGTCAGCGCAGGCGCTCCATCCGACGCTGCACCCGGCGCATGAACGCCTCGCGCTCCGCACTGCTGCACGAGTCCGCCCCGTAGAGAGCGACCCACGAGAACCGCGCACGCCGGCGGAACATCAGCCTCATCGAACGTGACACCGTGCGCTTGCCGGACTCGCCCTCGAGCGCGTTCACGAACTTCGACGAGCCGTGCGTGGTGACCACGGTGACGCCTCCGATGTTCGTCAGCAACGGTCTGATCCTGTCCGCCCCGTCGGGCAGTTCCCATGCCACACCCTGCATGAAGGTGCGGTCCACCCACCCCTTCAGCATTGCCGGCAGACCGGACCACCACGTCGGGTACACGAGCACCAGGTGGTCACACCAACGGAGAGCATCCACGTGGGGCGCAAGAGCCGGAAACTGCGCGAGCTTCTCGTCGGGCGGGCCCGTGTGGTGGAGACGTTCGAACAGGGAGAACGCCGGGTCGAATCCCTCGGCGTGCAGGTCCAGGTGACGGACCTCGTGGCCCGATGCCGCCAGGGTGGACACGACACAGCGGTCGAGTGCGGCCACGTACGAAGCGGGGTTCGGATGCGAGAACACCACGAGAACCCTCACAAGGACCGCATCCTCCGTTCGATGCGGCGCAGGTGACGTCGACGACCCGCGTCGTCCTGTGTGTCCATGGCGAAGAGCCGGATACTCGCCACACGCGTGCGCATCCCGCACGTCATGCGGAACGCCCTCGAGAGGACACGTCGGCCGTTGTCGTTGACGACGGCCACGTAGCGGCGGGGCGACCCGTAGGTGGAGACGACCACGACACGCCTGATGTTCCTCAACGCGGGCCTTACCTTGTTCCCGTCGTCGAATGTGAAGGACACAGTGGGGACCATCACCCGCTCGAGCCAACCCTTCAGGACCGCCGGGAGTCCCGACCACCACGTGGGGTAGACGAACACAAGCGCGTCAGCGGTCGTCACCGCATCGATGTGCCGCCTCAACGGTCCGGACGTGTCGGGGGTGCGCGCCTGGTACGCGTGCAGTTCCTCCCGTGACATGACCGGGTCGAAGCCCTCTTCGTAGAGATCGAGGACCGTCACCCTGTGACCGACCGCGTGAAGCGCATCCACGGCGACGCGTGCCGACGCAGCACCGAA
>JBEDDY010000169.1:0-3249 GCA_041176025.1 Actinomycetota bacterium
CAATCTGGCGCGAGATCAACGGCAAGAACCTGGTGGAGAACATCGAACCCACCAAGTCACGTGCCTCGCTGATCCTTGAGAAGGGTCACGACCACCGCGTGACCAACGTGCAACTCCGCCGTTTGTAGTCAGTCCTGGTCGCCGGAAGGCAGCTGCTGGGCCTCGGGGGACATGAGAGTTCGCGGGGTGGACTCCACCTGGCTCAACTGCGAGATGGGCGCGTTCTCCTGCACCACTCCGAGCTCCTTGAAGCGACGGAGCGTGACGAGGAGTCGACTCTCAAGCGACGCGACCATCGCGTTGTAGGCGGTGTTGGTGGTGCCGATGGCACGACCCATCTTCACCACTTCGTCGATGACCTTCCCGACTCGGTCGTACAGATCAGAACCAAGCTTCGCGACTTCCTCCGCCTGCTCGTTGAGACGGTGCGATTGCCAACCCTTCGCGATGGTGAGAAGGAGCGCCAGGAGATTCACCGGGGATGCGATGAGCACGCGGCTCTGCATGGCTTCTGCCATGAGATTGGTGTCGGCCTTCATGGCATCAGCGACAAATCCCTCGCCCGGGATGAACATGACCACGAAATCCGGGGTGTTGTGACCGAACTGATCCCAGTACTTCTTGTCGGCAAGCGTCTTTGCGTGTGCCTTCAGGTCCTTCGCGTGCTGCTTCAGCTCGGCCTCCTGTGTCGCAACGTCGGAGGCATCCTGCATGCGCAGGTATGCACTGAGCGGTGCCTTCGAGTCCACCGCGATGCGCCCGCCCGTGGGCAGGTTGATGACGACGTCGGGACGCTGGTTCCGTTCGTTCTCGGTGCCGGTGAACTGCTCCGTGAAGTCGCAGTAGTTCTCCATGCCGGCGAGGCGGATGACGTTGCGGAGCTGGTTCTCACCCCACGAACCACGCGCAGTGGGTGACTTCAGGGCATTGCGGAGTGACGTTGTGGTCTCCTGCAGGCCACCGAGCTGGCTGGCCAACTGAGTGATGGTGCCCTTCTCGGAGTCGTACGACGTCTTGAGGTGACCGACCTGCTCGGCCAGTGCATTGATCTTCTCCTGGAAGGGCTGGAGCAACTCGCGGGTGCGGGCATCGAGCGCATCCTGCTGGTGGTTGAGCGTCTGTGCGGCCTGGTCTGCCACCTGGGCATTGTTCGCGGCAAGTGCCTGTTGTGCCGTGGTCAACATCTGGGCTTCGACCGCGCCCTTCACACCGGTGCTGATGGCGGCGATGTCGATGGACTCCTTCACTGCCGCGATGATCGGCGCGATGTCCACGGGCGGAGCCACGACGGTGGTGGGTGCGGGTGCAGCAGAGGACTGCTCCCCACGGCCCATACGGGTGGCGGCAAACAGAACGGCCCCGATGAGGACCACGAGAAGAACGACAATGAGGGCTTCCATTCCCGACATTGTGACATGGGGGTGGTGCACGGCCCCGCGTACCCGGACCACGTTCAGGCAGCGGTCGCGAAGTTGTCGTCGTCAACGGGCACCTCTTCGCGAAGACCGGAACCGAGCCGGGGTTCGTAGGAGTAGTTGCGAACGCGGTGACGGTTGATCATCTCGAAGAGGTGGTCGTACGCATGACGGGTCTTCAGGGAGTGCCCGAACGGTGAGTTCAGGAACATGGCACGGAGGAACTCCTCGGCGTCGTAGTGGTTCATGCCATCGGTGCGCTCGAAATACCAGCGGAACAACTGCCCCAGATCGTCTCCGTTTCCCTCGAAGAAGGTGTACTTCACCAACTGCATCGGGAGGCCCCATCCGGCGGAAGTCTCGCTCGCAGTCGGCAGGTCGTCCGAGTAGCAACGGCCACAATCAATTTCCGGGTCTCCCCCGCACGCACAGGTCCAGGATGCGGCACGGGCCAACAGTTCACGGGCTTCGCGACGGGTCACTTTTGCGACGTATCGGCCGTGCTCTCGGCGGCCACGCGCAAACGTGCGGTTGCCGGACAGCACATCACGCGACAGGTCGAGCACCTTCTCGCGCTGGGGACAGTAGTCCTCCGGGAAGTGGTTCTTCATTGTGTCTCCTCACACGGAGACCGCACTGTGCGGTCAACTGGAATGGAACACTGGAGCTTCCTTAAAGGTCATAAGCACCATAATAATGATTGAAGGCCCCCGCCCCAACTCGCTTCAAGAGAAAATCTCAGCGGTGCAGCGCGTTGAGATAGTTGTAGACGGTGATGCGCGAGACACCCATGGCGTCGGCGACATCCTCCACGGCGCGGCGCAGGATGAACGCACCACTCTGGTCCAGCAGTCGCACGGCCCGCTGCTTGTCCTCGCGCGACAGCTGATGGAGCGGACCGCCCAGTTCTGTCTCCACGGCGCCGATCAACCGGTCGAGGGCACCCTGCAGATGCGGCAGGCGCACGGCAGCGATGATCTCGCCCTCCCACTCGAGCGCGCGGTCACTGATGAGAGCATCCTCCACGGAGATGATCTGCGCGCCGAGCATGTCGAGCACCGGCTTCACCGCATCGATGAGGGGATGCTGCGGGAGATCGCTCATGCATCGGTCCCGGAGTCGACGGTCACGTAGGTTGCACCGTTCGTGTATGCGGCATTCATGACCGCCGCAACTGCCGCACCGACCTTGTCGGCTGAGGTGGTGAACGCGGTGCCGAACGGCCCGATGTCAGGGGTGATCCCGAGCGCGGTCAGTGCCTCGAGGGCGGCGTTCACGTACGTCGGCAGTGCACCGTCCACGAAGGGCTCGATGGTGAACTCGACTTTCACGTTCCCGGCCATGAGCCACCTCCGTTCGTTGTGGGAAAAGGCTAAGCCGAGAGGTGTCGGAACCCTCGAAGGCACGGCAGAACGAGTGCCAGGCTGTCGGGCAGGAACGGCTTGGCCCCCAGCCAGTTGGGGAACTCGGCGGGGCTCACCCAGTGGGCCTCGGTGATCTCGCCGTCGGAAAACCGGAAAGGGCCGTCGGTGCGGCACTCGTAGACGTGCGCCACCAACTTCACCTGTTCGTCGTCGTACGCACCGCTGCCGATCGGCTCCACCACGGCCCCCTCCACGCCGAGTTCCTCGCGCAACTCGCGCACGGCCGCGGCATCCCAGTCCTCACCGACATTGCACACACCGCCCACGGCGACGTCCCACCAACCCGGCCACACGTCCTTCGTGTCGGCTCGGCGGTGGACCAGAATGTCGCCGTTCTCGGAGATCACCGCGATGAACACGCTGCGGTGGCGGAGAGCCTCAGCCCTCATCTGCCGGCGGGACACCAACCG
>JBEDDY010000170.1:0-4733 GCA_041176025.1 Actinomycetota bacterium
GCCCATTCGCTCTTCGGCAGTGCGGCAGTTCCCGCCTCGCACAGGACTGCACCCGGCTTCATGTTCGCCTCTGCGAGCTCCATCAACGGCTCCTCGAGCCCGAGACCGTTGACGATGATCAGGTCGGCTTCGGCAATCGTCTGGGCGGCGCTCGGCGGGGGTTCGAACGTGTGCGAGTTCGTGCCCTCGGGCACGATTCCCGTGACGACGATGTCCGCGCCGGCGGCAAGGACGCCGGCGAGGCTGGTCAGCGGCGACACCGACGTGGCGACGCGCAGTGGTCCGGCACTGATGGCTGCGGCACCCCGGCACGCGGCAATCGCCGCCTCACTGGCCGAGTCATCCTCGCCGTTCTGGCCGATGAGGTCGGACCCTTCGGAGACCGTCTGACGGGTCTGTTCATCCGACGATCCCGAGCACGCAACAAGGGACATGAGTGCGCACATGGTGAGGACCAAGGGGGCTTTACGCATACTCACGAGGCTAACCCCGTCATTTGTGAATGTATTCCCGTGTCAATGCCGACTAGTTGGGTCGGCTATCACTCAACGCGGCGTGACGGTCAGCGTGAACTCGGAAACCGCGCGGGCGAAGATGTTCGCCTCCACCACGGGTTCGCTCACCGGGGTGAGTGTCGCCACACGCGCCGAGAGTTCCGTGAAGACCGTCTTCAGCACGAGACGCGCGAGATTGGCGCCGATGCACAGGTGCGTGCCGAACCCGAATGCGAGGTGCGGGTTCGGTGAACGCCGGATGTCGAACATGAACGGATCGCGGAACACCGCCTCGTCCCTGTTCGCCGAGGGGTACAGCATGATCACACGGTCACCCGCGCGCACAGGCTGGCTCCCGATGCGGTCATCGGTCGTGACGGTACGGAAGAAATTGTTCAAGGGGGTCACCCATCTCAGCACTTCCTCCACTGCCCCCTCCACCAGGGTCGGGTCCTGCGCCATGGCATCCCATTGGTCCCGGTGGTCGCAGAACGCACGAAGACCGTGGGAGATCGCGGTGCGGGTCGTTTCGGCACCGCCGGCGATGAACAGACCGACCTCGTGGAAGACCGATGCGGGCGGCAACTTCTCGCCGTCGATCTCTGCGTGCGCCCAGATCGACATGAAGTCGTGCACAGGGCAGGCGGACTTCTCCGCCATCAACGGCGTCATCGCGGCGAAGAACTCGCGGTTCGCGTCGTAGAACTCGCCCATCGTCTTCTCGTCGCGCTCACGCATGTCGGTGCGCATCAGGCGTTCGCTCCAGGACTTCAGGTCGGGCCACATCTCCTCGGGGAAACCGAGCAGCCGGGTCGTGAGGCGGGCGGCCACCTGTGCAGCGATCGTGGGGACGACATCGAACGTCCCGAGCTCGAGACACTTGTCCACAAGTTCGGCGACGAGACGCGAGATCTCCTCCTCGCGCCTGTTGACCGCGGCGCGGGTGAGCTCGCCCTGGACGAGCATGCGTTGCTGGCGGTGGCGCGGGTCGTCCTGGGCGATCATGTTCGCTTCCTCGGGCGAGTAGACGGCGCGGTACCCGCGTGACGAATAGACCGTGGAACGCCTCTCCACGTCCATGACGTCGGCGTGCCTGGTGACGGCCCACAACCCGTTCTTCTCGTCGCGGTACACCGGTTCGTTCTCGCGCATCCACGACCACACGTCGTGGGGATTGCGCTGGTAGAGGGACGGATCGAGAAGATCCACCTCGAGCCTGGTTGATGTGCCCATGTCACCGCACCGCCTTTGCTTGTGTCCTCATTGTCTCTGCCCACGGCTTCCCCGTGGAGTCATCCGGTTCGGGGGGAAGACCGAGGACACGCTCGCCGAGGATGTTCCTCTGCACCTCACCCGTTCCCCCTCCGATCGTCAATGCCTTGGAGAACATATACCCGCTGTACCAACTGCGGGACCTGAGGGTCTTCTCGCCTCCTCGCGAACCGGTGAGCAGTGCATCCATCCCCACGAGGTCCCGTGCGATCTCCATGGCCCTCTGGCCGTGCTCGTCGGCCATGATCTTGCGGATGCTCGCCTCCGGCCCGGGCTGTTCGCCCCGCAGTCGCGCCGACAGCGTGCGCATCCGGATGATCTCCAGCACGAAGTGCTCGATGTACAGCGCGGCGAGCCTCTGGCGCATCACTGCGTCGGTGATGCCGATGGCCCGTGCCTCGTCGATGATGTCGGTCGCCTTCGGCCCGGCGCCCCACAGGACACCTCCCGACGACAGGGACACCCGTTCGTTGCCGAGCGTCACCTTCGCGAGTCGCCACCCGTCGTTCACCTCGCCGACGACGTTCGAGTGCGGGATGCGCACGTCGGTGAAGAACACCTCGTTGAAACTGTCGGCACCGGCGATGTTCCGGATGTTGCGCACCTCGATGCCCGGGGCATCCATCGGGCAGATGAAGTAGGTGATGCCCTTGTGCTTCGGTGCATGCGGGTCGGTGCGCGCGATGAGGATCCCGAACTTCGAGTAGTGCGCCCCCGTCGTCCATATCTTCTGCCCGTTGACCACCCATTCGTCGCCGTCCCTCACCGCACGCGTGCCGAGCGATGCGAGGTCACTCCCCGCGCCGGGTTCGCTGAACAACTGGCACCAGATCTCCTCGGCCGCGAGAGCGGGCAGGACGTACCTCTTCTTCTGCTCGTCCGTTCCGGCGAAGATGATCGTGGGGGCCGCCCAGCCGATGCCGATCTGGTTCGACGGCCGTTTCACCCCGGCCCTGTGAAACTCGTCATCGATGATGAGTTGGTGCACAGGGTCGGCATCGAGGCCCCACGGTGACGGCCAGTGCGGTGCGACGTACCCGGACTCGGCCAGTTCTCTCGGGGTGGCATCAGGGTGTGCCGCGATCCATTCGCGCACGACTGCGCGTCGCGGGTCGTCCTCGCCGGGGAGCAGGTCCTCCATGGCGTCACAGTATTCGTCTGCGACTACCGTGAACCACATGAGTGCGCACGACCTCGACGATTTCAGGACCCGGGTCGCGCAGTGGCTCGCTGCGAACAAGCACCACGCACCCCGCGACTACGGCGCCATCTGCCCACCCGACCTCATCGACGAGGGTGTCGCATGGCAGAAGCGCATCTTCGCGGCCGGGTTCGCCGGTCTGCACTGGCCCGCCGAGCACGGTGGCCAGGGACTCACTCCCGCCCACCACGGGGTGTGGGTCGAGGAGTGCGCGAAGGCGGGCGTTCCCCCGATCCTGAACATGGTCGGTCTGGTCCTTGCAGGGGGCGCTGTGATGGCTTTCGGCACCGACGAGCACAAGTCCGAGCACCTGCGCAGGACGCTCTCCGCCGAGCACGTGTGGTGCCAGTTGTTCAGCGAGCCGGGAGCAGGCAGCGATCTTGGTTCGTTGTCCACCAAGGCCGAGCGTGACGGCGACAGGTTCATCGTCAACGGTCAGAAGGTGTGGTGCAGCGGTGGCCGATGCAGCAACTGGGGCATCCTCATGGCCCGCACGAACCCGGACGCACCGAAGCACGAGGGCATCTCATTCTTCCTGTGCCCGATGGATCTCCCCGGCATCGAGGTGCGGCCGTTGCGGCAGATGACCGGCGAGGCGGAGTTCGACGAGGTGTTCTTCACCGATGTCGAGCTTCCCGCGGACGCACTCATCGGGCCGCTGCACGGCGGCTGGGGCGTGGGCATGGCGGTGCTCACCAACGAGCGGGGCCACATCGGTGCCAGCATCATCGGGCTGGAACGACGCATCGACCAGATGGCCGCGCTCGGCAAGGGCCGGGGGCTGGACATGAAACAGCGTCAGCAGCTCGCCACGCTGATGTCGCGCGGCATCGCGTACAAGGCGGTTGCGCAGACCCAGGGGCCGGTCGCCTCGACGGCGTCATCACTGATGAAACTCGGGATCACGGAGATGATGTTCGACATCGCGATGCTGCGCGGCGACATATCGGGCGCCGATGCCATGCTCGAGGGTCCCGACGCCACGGGCATGCTCGCCGCACCGGGCGGACGTATCGCGGGCGGGTCCAGTCAGGTGCAGCGCAACATCATCGGCGAGCGACTTCTCGGCCTTCCCCGCGAACCGAAGTGACTCTGGGGACGGAATGATCGGACACATCGCATGTGACGACGCGACGCTGATCGCATCGACGGACGGCCTCACGATCGCAATGCATGACTTCGGCGGCTCCGGGTCGCCCGTTCTGCTGTCGCATGCCACCGGTTTCCACGCTCACTGCTTCGAGCCCATGGCCGCGTCGCTCTCGCCGACGCACCACTGCATGGGTTTCGACCACCGCGGGTACGGCGATGCGGAGCGGATCGACCCCGCGACCGTCGAGTGGATGTCCTACGGCAACGATGCACTCGCTGCCGCACGGCACCTCTCGCGCGCACACGACGGCGCACCGGTTGTCGGGATCGGCCACTCCATGGGCGGTGCATCACTGCTGATGGCCGCGGTGCGCGAACCACACCTCTTCAGGGCCTTGTTCGTGTTCGAGCCGATCGTCTTCCCGCCGGTGCCCGATGACG
The DNA here is from genome assembly GCA_041176025.1 of Actinomycetota bacterium. Classification (GTDB taxonomy): domain Bacteria; phylum Actinomycetota; class Acidimicrobiia; order Acidimicrobiales; family Ilumatobacteraceae; genus UBA2093. The sequence continues at coordinate 4,501 of JBEDDY010000170.1, forward strand.
GGGTCGAACGACCGCCCAGCCCGCTTGCCGGCGGTGCGCGCAAGCGTCGTGACCGCTTCCCGTCGTTCGAGGCGGCACTCGAGAACTTCACCGCCAAGCCGCCGATGAGTTCGTTCCACCCCGCCGCGCGCGAGGCGTACGTTCGTCACGGCTTCGCACCCACCCCCGACGGTGACGTCACCCTCAAGTGCCTTCCCGAACACGAGGCACGCACGTACGAGACGGGAGGCAGC
>JBEDDY010000171.1:0-3099 GCA_041176025.1 Actinomycetota bacterium
GCTGGCATGGAGGCCAAGCCTACAAGTGACGGTCGAATACCCCGAGGCTCCGGATGCGTCGTTCGAGATGCGTCTCCATGGCGTTCATCGCGAGCTCACTGGCCTGGTGGACCGCGGTTGATTCCTCGAGGGCCAGTGCCTCGCGCAGTTGTCCTCCGAGGATCATGCGCACGATGTCGATCGTCCCGGGCGCGAGGGCGGCGCCCATCCGGCAGTTCGCACACTGCACGCCACCCTCCATGATGTCGAACCCGACGAGTTCGTCGCCGTTTCCGCACGTCACGCACTCGTCGAGCTGGGGTGCCGACCCCTCGAGCGCCAGGAGCTTCCAGTAGAACCCGGCAAGCATCAGCGGCGAACGTTGCTCCTCGAGCGCCACCAGGGCACGGCGGAGCATCTCGAAGATCTGGGGCACCGGTTCGTGCTCGGGGGTCATCTTGTTGACAACCTCCAGCATCGCTATCCCCTGGGTCAACCGCTGGAGGTCCGAGTGCAACTTGTGCTGCACCGTCACCAGTCTCACCTCGTCGAGTGTGGGGAGCGACTTCCCCGGTTTGATCATCACGTCGACATGGCACATCGGCTCGAGACGGGCGCCGATCCGCGACTTCGTCTTCCTCACACCGTTCGCGGCGGCGGCCATGCGGCCGTGGTCGCGCGTCAGCAGGAAGATGACCCGGTTGGCCTCACTGGACTTTGCCGACCCGAGGACGATCGCTTCGTCGCGGAACGGGTTCACGAATCCAGACCGCCGAAACGACGGTGACGGCGGTTGAAGTCGTCGATGGCCATCTCGAGATGCAGGGACTGGAGGTCGGCCCACCTGATGTCGAGAAACACCAATTCGCTGTATGCGAGTTCCCACACGAGCGACGTCGGCATGCGGTCAGGCGGACCGAGGATCAATGCGAGATCGGGTTCGTCCCGCACGGGTGCGAGCAACGCCGCCGACAGCGACGCCTCGTCAATGACCTCTCCCGAGGCCGCGAGCGATCCGACGACCCGGGCGAACCTGTCATGGCCGTCGGCACACGGGTCGACGACGACGTTGACCCCGTCGTCACGACGCCACACGAAGCGCCTCACGCCGTGCACCTCGAGCAGCTCCACCTTGTCGACCTGTTCGTACTGGGATGCCAGGACATCCCAGGACACCGAGTCGTCGCCGGTCCCGTGATGCGGGAAGACCGTCACCCACCTGGCGCCGACATGGGCAACCCCGTCGGCGATGTCGACGAACCGCCTCTTCCACCCGTTGACCCCGATGTCAACCCACTCCGCGGGCGTCCCCCCGCACACGACGACGTGCACGAGGCCGTCCGTGGTGGTCTCTGCGGTGCGGGCCATGGACAGATTCTCTCACGCCCGCTCGGCCGTCGTCGGTTGCGGGCGGGGCGAGACACGGGGTCACTAGGGTTGTCCCACCGTGTTGTCCCCGTCCCAGGCCCTTCCTTCCCCGCGTGATCCCTCGCGGGCACTCCACGTCGCATGCGTCATGGACGGCAACGGTCGCTGGGCACGCAAACGCGGCCTGCCCCGCACCGACGGCCACACCGCCGGCGAGGAGGCACTCGCATCGGTGGTCCGCGCGGCGGCGGAACGGGGCGTCGGTTGGCTGACCGTGTTCGGCTTCTCCACGGAGAACTGGGTGCGTCCACGCCCCGAGGTGCGTCACATCCTGTCGCTCCACCGCAAGATCTTCGGCCGGGTCGACGAGATGAACGCGAACAACGCATCGATCCGCTGGATCGGGCGGCCCTTCAGCGAGAAGGGTGCCCGCACCCCCGTCTACGTGCAGAAGGCCATCAAGAAGGCAATCGCGGACACCGCCCACAACACGGGTCTCGTTGTCACGGTGGCATTCGACTACGGCGGCCGCGCCGAGTTGGTCCACGCTGCCCGCCGTGCGTCGGAGCAGTCCGTCAACGTGACGCCGGGGGCCATCGACCACAACCTGTACGCACCGGACCTTCCGCCCGTTGATGTGCTCGTGCGCACCTCCGGCGAGACCCGTATCTCCAACTTCCTGCTGTGGCAGATCACGGGGGCAAAGGTCTATTTCACCGACAAGCCGTGGCCCGACTTCGACGGTGCCGAACTCGACAACGCACTGGCGCTCGTCGCGCCGCCACGATGACCCGGTCGGTCGCCGGACGCTCGGCGCTCGACGCACTCCACTCCGTCGTCGCAGCCCTGCCCGAGGCGGAGGAGCGCGCCGGTCAGGACGAGATGTCGTACGCCATTGCCGAGTCGCTCGCCGCCGGCAGGTCCATCATCGTGCAGGCCGGCACCGGCACCGGAAAGTCGCTCGGCTACCTGGTCCCTGCGCTCCTGAGCGGGAAGAAGACCGTCGTCGCCACCGCCACGAAGACTCTGCAGGACCAGCTGGCGCGCAACGACCTGCCGCTCCTTGCCCGCAACATCGACATCGACTTCTCGTGGGCCGTGCTGAAGGGCCGCAGCAACTATCTCTGCGTGCAGCGGGTGAAGGAACTCGGCGACAAGTCGAACCAGCTCGAATTCGCCGAGACCACGTCCTCGGTCAAGCGCGAGATCGAGGGAATCCTCGAATGGGCCGGGTCCACGACGACCGGCGACATCGAGGAGATGCACCGCACCCCCTCCGAACGCGCCCGCAAGGCCGTCACTGTCGGCACTGACGAGTGCCCGGGCCGGGCGAAATGCCCATCCGGCGAGTCGTGCTGGGCCGAACGTGCGCGGGCGAACGCGCAGTCAGCAGACGTCGTGGTCGTCAACCTGCACCTGTACGGACTCCACGTCGCATCAGGAGGTGTGATTCTCCCCGAGCACGAGGTCGTCGTCTTCGACGAGGTCCACCAGCTGGAGTCCATCATCAGCGACACGGCCGGCATCGAACTGCGCGGGCAGCGATTCGCTGCGGCTGCCGCAGCGGTCAGGGGCGTCATCGCCGACCCGAACATCACGAACCCCCTGGAAAGCGCGGGCGACCGGTTCGCGATCGCGCTGTCGGCCTACAACGGCCAACGGCTCTCCAGTCCCCTGCACGGCGCCATCACCACCCCCCTTTCCTCCGCCCGCATCGAGCTCAACTCCGTCCTCGAGGCACACCGCGCTGTG
>JBEDDY010000172.1:0-3674 GCA_041176025.1 Actinomycetota bacterium
ACCAACAGCACCGTTGGGACGACGATTCTGCACATTGACTCAACTTGCGCGATCCACAGCCTGTGGGCCGTGGTGCGGTGACCGTCGGCAAGGAGCCGCACAAGTCCGACGGCGATGGCCGCCCCGCCTGCATATGGAAGCACGGCAAGCACCGGTATCTCCTGGGCGGCAACGACATACGTGCCGACCATCTCGGGCAACCGGACTGCGATCATCCATTTGTCCGCGGACTTCGCCAGGACGCCAGCGGCGAGCGTCAACCCGAGCGGAATGCAGAACATGAACTGTGACCGCAGCATTCCTTCGTCGGCCACCGACAGGTCCTCCAAACGTGGCCGCAACACGACGACGGAGGTTGCGAACCGGACAAGAGCCGCCACCGCGAGCCCGGCCACCGTTGCCGTGGCACCGGCACCGGCCAAGGCCGGCCCGAGGACGGCCCCCAACTGGAGGACCGACATCGATGCGTCCCATGTTCCCGACGCCCGCACGCGACCTCTGGCCAACAGAGTGGGGCCGCAGATTGCTGTCGGAGGTTCCGCTGTGAAGGCAACAGCGAGCAGCAACGCGAGCCGCATTGACCCGAGCAGCCCGAATGCCGACTCGAGGACGACCAGAGTTGCCCCCGCAATGAATCCGCTGCCGACCAACGAGATGAAGGTGCGCGAGACGAGTGCACGGCCCTGTGCCACGTCCAGGCGTGGAACGAAGTACATGATGCTGTGCTCAAGGTTGAAACTTGCGAGGGTCACGCCGACCACGTACACCGTGAGCATCAGCGCGAGGGTGTTCCAGTCCTGTGACGACAACACCCTCGCAAGCACCACAATCATCAGCAGTTGGGAGACCTTCTCGCAGGTCTGGCCGAGCGCAATCCAGCCGCCCCGCCTGCCTAGCGACGCATCCCGGTCGTCTGTCTCAACTGATGACCTGGAGCACCTCCCCAGCAGTGCTTCGATCCACTGATTCGACCGTCGTCAGTTCGTCGTCGGTGAGCCGGAACGCCCCGAGAGTCGTGATGTCGCGCCTGAGATACCTCGCGACGAGCCAGGCAGGCCACTGTGCCGGGGTGCGTCTCAACCGCTGCTCGAAATGTGCCCGTGACCATGTGTTGGCCCCGTGGTGGATTCGAACGAAGAGATGGGAATGCTCCCTCCCGAGAACGGTCATCCCCAACTCGCGGGCAACGGAGGCCATGAAGACTCCGTCCTCGTTGCGTCGCAACGACGGGTAACGGCTCTCGCACCTCCGGTACAGGATCGTCCCCGGGGTCGCAGTGCCCGTCTCGGCACGGAAATTCATGATTGACCCGTTCCCCTCGATGCGCACGAGAGTCCACTTCAGCGCACAGGCGCCTGTTCCCCCGGCCAGCGCCGAATTGAGCTGCGTCTCGATTCTCGTCGGCGCATACCACTCGTCGTCATCCCACTGGATCATCCAGTCGCCCTGTGCCAACTCCATTGACATGTTGCGCAGGTCCCCGAGGGTGAGAGCCGGGTCCCTCGGGATACGTACGTACCTGACTCTTCCCGGAGCCCCATGAGCCGAGATCACCGACGAATAATCGACCGACCCGTCGTCCAGTATGACCAACTCGGTGTTCTCGTAGGTCTGGTGCGCATGACACTTGATGGCCCGGCTCGCGAGTCCGGGACGGTCGGCAGTGACCATGAGACAACTAACCAGCGGTGACACGACCCTTGCCCTGCTGCATGCCTGCATCCGCATCCATGAGACCGTGGATCACGGTGCCGGGACGGGCGCACGGGTCCGTTGCTGACATCCGCGCCACACGGGTCTCATGGTTGGATGCCGTCACGTGCACCGCCACTGCCGAATCAGGCAGTCGAAAGGTCACGTCCTCGAACAACCGGAAACTCTGCCCGGGTGGGATGCTGTAGAAGACGTCAGGACCGAACACACGCACGTTCGCATTGGTCCCGGACAGAACGTCGTGGACCAGGGTCGGACCGGTCGAGTAGCGGATGGCGGAATCGACTTCGCCGATCCCGGCGAGCACCTCGGCGATGAACTGCGACCGCGGCGATGACGCCAACACCGCGTTGTTGGCCTGGAGTTCCGTCCATGCGTGCCCGAATCGATCGATGCGCCCTGCCACTCCGAGTCTCCCGGACGCGAGAAGGGAGTCGCATCGAACAGCCGAGTACGCAAGAGCCCATGCACAGGTCGTGGGGCTCATCCAGACCGTCCGGTCACCGCTCACCCGCCGGCGATCACCGCTCCAGACAGTCTCAAGTCCGATCGCCGCATCCACCCCGTCCAGGTCGGGAAACCGCGCCACCGTGAGGACATCAGTGTCCAGGTAGACGCCGCCGTGATCATGAAGCAGGGCATACCGGAGGATGTTGCTACGGGCCGCATGGGACGCTCTCGGCAATCGTGAATAGACATCGGCGGCTCCGGAGAGTGCAAGGGGCAGTCGCCCGAGAACCTCTGCCGGATCGAGGGCCACGACCTCGGCAGTCCCGTCCTCGAGCAATGCCTGGAAGTGAACTGATGTGGGGGAAGGACCAACGACGTACACGACGACGCGCGCATCCGGATGGTGACAGGAGACCAAGGACACGGCGATCCTGAACAGGAGGGAGAACCTGTCGCCGGACCAGATGAAGAAGAAGTCGGGTCTTGTCTCCGCGCGCATCCTCGCGAGAATGCGGCATCAAAGGTGTCGGCACGACATTTTTCGCATGAACGCGGAACGAACGAATTACCGGGACACACATGACCATGTGTTCGTCGTTTCGGGGCCCACCCAAGTTTGTCTGCACGACACTTGATCGACAGATTCAGGCGACGCGCGGTGCGTGGACCTCGGCCGTGAACTGCAGCATGGACCGCCACAGGAGCGTGCGGATTCGGTCGGCATCGGGCGGTGTGAGCCGGTTGATGACGATGACGCCCTCGATCATGTCCCCGATGATCGCGGTGAGCGGACGGTCGGCCACCCGCACCGCGACCACGCCGCCCGTGCCGGTGCGGCCGCGCCGGACACTGCGGTCGACACCCACGACCCGGGGTGGCGACCGGAACCCCGGAACGGCGAGACCCATGTCCTGCGTGCGCAGCGCGAGCACCCTTGCCGCAGCTGTGAAGTGGGAGGTGCCCGCCGGTCTCATGGCTGCATCGTGGCAGAAGGGTGTTCCATGCCGCTCCTAGGGTGGCGGGGTGCCAGAGGACGACCTCAACCCCATCCAGTTCGAGGTTCTCTCCACGTTGCGCGTGCCCGAGGACTGGCGGCCGCTCGACCCCGGCGTGGTCGCCGCAGTCGAAACCCTCCTCGTCGAGACCCTCGCGCCGCTGCGCGGCATGTTCACCGCCGAGAACCCGCTGCGGATCAACAAGAACGGCCTCTCCACCGTCCACGGCTGCGAGAAGTTCCACGTCGAGCAGAAGCGACAGCCGTTCGCGTGGAACGTGAACACGGTGCGCGGCACCATCGTGCACAAGGCCGTGGAGCTTCTCCTCAACTGGCGCGGTCCCGTCACCCCGGCCGACGTGGTGGACGAGGCCATCGCATCCATCGCTGACACCCCGCGCGAGAGCGCGAGCGACTTCCTCGACCAGTTGCCCGCCGCCCAGATGGCCGAGCTGCGCGGTGCCGTCACGAACTTCGTCGACTGCTTCCCGCCCATCAAGAGGCAGTGGCGGCCGTT
>JBEDDY010000173.1:0-3286 GCA_041176025.1 Actinomycetota bacterium
GTCATGGACTCTGACAGCTGGACGATGGTCTCCTCGACGCGCAGGGTGGAACCCGGGTCGAGGGCAGAGCACGGTTCGTCGAGCAACAAGACGTCGGGCTTCAGGGCAAGCGACCGCGCGATGCACAGTCGCTGCTGCTGGCCGCCCGAGAGCGAACCGCCCGGGGCCTTCAGACGGTCCTTCACTTCCTTCCAGAGGCCCGCGCGCGTGAGGCAGTCCTCGATGAGGGCATCCTTGTCGTCGACCTTGATCTTGGCCAGCTTCAGGCCGGCGATCACGTTCTCGCCGATGTTCATGGCCGGGAACGGGTTCGGCTTCTGGAACACCATGCCGATGCGACGACGGATCTCGATGGGGTTCACGCCGTTCGCATAGATGTCCTGGCCCTCGAAGAGCACCTCTCCCGCCATCGATGCCTTGGGGATGAACTCGTGCATGCGGTTCAGCATCCGAAGGAACGTGGACTTGCCGCATCCGGACGGTCCGATGAGACCGGTGACCGTGTTCTCCGGGAAGTGCAACGACACGTCGGCAAGGGCATGGTGCTTGTTGAACCACGCATGCAGGTGACGTGCCTCGAGGCCGCCGGTGCCATTCAGCTCGAGGTTCTCGGCGTTGCGGCGCGTGCCGTCGGCGATCACCGTTGTCTCCGTGGGAACGGTCGTGTTGATGACCTCGGACGCGTTGGTGTTGGCGTTGTCCATGTTGTGACTCACTTTCGGGAGAGACGGGTGCTGAGGGCGCGGGCGGCGGTGAACAGGACGAACACCACCACGAGAAGGACGAGAGACCCTCCCCATGCGCGTGTGGTTGCGTTGTCGTCACCGAGACCCAGGCTCGAGAAGATGTAGATGGGGAGGCTGGCGATCGGTTCGTTCAGGTTGGTGCTCTTGGCGACGAAGTACGACGCCGTGAGAATGAGCGGTGCAGTCTCCCCGGCCACGCGTGCGATGCCGAGGATTGCCGAGGTGACGAGACCCGACGCGATGGTGGGGAGAACCACACGGAACGTCGTGCGGGTCTGTGTGGCACCGAGGGCGTAACTGGCCGAACGCAGTTCATCGGGCACGAGCTTCAGGACTTCCTCCGACGTGCGCGCCACCGTGGGGAGCATCAGGATGACGTAGGCGAGCGCACCTGCCCACGCGCTGAAACCGGAGAAGAAGATCACGACTGTCGAGTAGATGAACAGACCGGCGACGATCGACGGGACACCGCTCATGGCCTGCGTGAGGAACCGCACCACGCCGGCAAAACGACCCTTCACCTCGACGATATAGACGGCGGCGATGATGCCGAGCGGCACGGCGATCGCCGATGCGATGAGCACCATCAACATGGTCCCGAGAACGGCGTGGGCAACCCCGCCGAACTCGAGTGCGTCGCTCGACGCCGTGATGCGCATGTCCTCGGTGAGGTACGACGCATGGAAGGCCTTCGACCCCTTCTGGTAGACGGTGACGAATATCGACGCCCACGGGATGACCACGGCACCGAACGCGGCAATGACGAACGACGACGCGACACGGTCAATGGCGACGTTGCGACCGTGGCGGATGGACTCGGCAAACGCAACCACGGGGAAGCACAGCGCGAGACCCAGGTAGAAGCCGAGGAACCCACCGAGTTCGGTGTACCTCGTGAGCAGCCAGCTGACCAGGAGGGACACGGATACCAGGACCAACGAACGCGTGACCGTGACGCGACGCTGGACCCACGGACGCCTGGGTGCGGGCACTTCGTTGGCTGCAATTGCCGTGCTCATGCGATCTTCCTGCTCTTGTTCACGATGATCGTCGCGACGAAGTTCACGAGGAGCGTGACGAGGAACAGCACGAGGCCGGCGGCCATGAGCCCCTTCAGTTCGTACGGCGTGGCCTCACCGAACTTCGTGGCGATGAGTGACGCCACGTTGCCGCCGGCCGACCCCAGAATGCGGAAGTTGATGTCGAACACCAGGTTCAGCGTGAGGTACACGGCCACGGTCTCGCCGAGCGCACGACCGAGACCCAGCATGGCGCCACCCACGAGCCCGCTGCGCCCGAACGGCAGGACGACATTGCGGATGGCACCCCAGCGTGTCCCGCCGAGTGCGTACGAGGCATCGATAAGGTCGCGGGGTGCCTGGCCGTAGACCTCCCGGGCAACTGACGTGACGATGGGTGTGATCATGAGGGCCAGCAGCACACCGGCGAGGAACGGCGAACGGCCGAAGATGCCAGAGGGCACGCTGAACAGCGGGATGAAATCCAGCCAGCGCTCGAGGGGCACGGACCAGTCCTCGATCAACGGCAGCAACACCGCATATCCCCAGATGCCGAAGATCACCGACGGGATTGCGGCGACAAGGTCGAGCAGGGACGTGAGCACGGTGCGCAGCGCACGGGGTGCGTAGTACTGGATGAAGAGGGCTGTCGCGATGGCAAGGGGCACCGCAACGACGATGGCGATCACGGCGGTGATGACCGAACCAACGAGCATTGCCCCGATGCCGAGCTGCGCGGTGCTCTCGTCCATGGGGTCGCCGATGTTCCACACCTCGCCCGTGATGAACGAGAACCCGAAGTCACTGAAGATCTCGAAACCGCGGTACAGGAGGAATGCGGCGATGAGTGCGAGCACCACCAGAGAGAACAATGCACCGGCCGACATCACCCCGCGGAACACCTTGTCCACCGGGGGGAACTTGGTGATGAGTTCGCGCTGCTCGGGGGTCACAGGAACGTGCGTCACTGCAAAAGTGTTTCAGCGGTGCCTGACGCCAAATGAACGCCATGGTGAACGGAAGGTGAACTAATCGGTGAATTCTCGTGGCCCGCCGAGCCGCACGACGGCCCCGCACAGGTCCTCGATGTCTGCCTGATCGTGACTCACCACGAGGGTGTGGGCCGTCGACCCCGCCAACAATGCCTTCAGCACGTCCCGTAGTCCCGGCCGGGACTCGGCATCAACGGCGGCAAACGGCTCATCGAGCAGGAGGATGCGGGGGTTCGTCACAAAGGCACGGGCAAGGGCGACTCGCTGTCGCTCCCCTCCGCTCAGGCTCCCCGGGGTGCGGTCCGCACATGCCCCCATGCCCACGGAGTCGAGTGCCGCGCGGGCACGCTCCGCGGCCTCGGCCGCCGGAGCGCCGTGGCTGCGGGGGCCGTAGGCGACGTTCGCCAGCACGTTCATGTGTGGGAACAGGCGGATGTCCTGGAAAACAACGACCGCCCGGCGGTCCGCCGGCGCGACGAACGTGGTGGAGTCGTCCAGTGTCTCGCCGTCGATGACGATCGAACCCGAC
>JBEDDY010000174.1:0-7631 GCA_041176025.1 Actinomycetota bacterium
GACGCGCGGAACACGACCTTGTTCGAGAACAGACGCAACGGGATCATGGGTTCGGCGGCGCGCTGCTCCACCCTGATGAACAACAACAGACTGACCGCGGAAACGGCGAACAGGACCAGCACCGGCCTCTCCGTCCATCCGGAGCTGCCCTCCTCGAGGCCGATCATCATCGACCCGATGGTGAGCGAGAGCAGACCAGCACCGGCAAAGTCCAGCTTCGCCTCGCGGCGCGTGAACGGCAGCTTGAGAGCGAAGTGGGTGACCGTGCCGATGATCAGGATGAACGGAACGTTGAAGTAGAAGATCCACGGCCACGAGTAGTTGTCGATGATCCACCCGCCGATCACCGGGCCGAGAAGTGCGGACCCGACGAACGCGAGCGTGAAGTAACCGATGTACCGTCCGCGGTCGCGCGGCGGGATGATGTCGCCGATCACCGCGAACGCGAGCGCCTGGATGCCGCCGCCACCGAGACCCTGGAACGCGCGGGCCGCGATGAGTTGCCCCATCGACTGTGCCGCCCCGCACAGGAAGGACCCGATGAGGAAAGTGAACATGGTGGCCTGGAACACGCGGCGACGGCCGTAGAGGTCCGACAATTTGCCGAGCAGCGGTGTTCCGATGGCGGAGGTGACGATGTATGCCGTGCCGACCCACGCGAAGCTCTCGAACGCGTTGAACTGGCCGGTGATGGTGGGCAGCGCCGTCGCGATGATCGATGTCTCGAGTGATGCGAGCATTGTCGCGACGGAGAGGGCGCCGAGGACGAGGAACAGGCGCATCCTCGTGAAACCGGGGACCTGGGATTCGGTAGCCATTGCGCCACCGTACCCCTGCTTGTAGAGCCCAAATATCACCGGACGACCCCCGGAATCGGCCGATGAGTTGATGCGGCACGGTGCTCGGTGATACGCAGGAGGCATGTGCCGCCGAGTGTCATGCGAAATCTGCGAGAAGCCGACCTATGTGGGGTGTGGTGAACACATCGAGCAGGTGCTCGGCGACGTGCCCGTGAACGAGCGGTGCCAGGGTCACGACGACGAGAACACGTCCGTTCTGGGTTCCGTCCTGAACCGTTGAGTAAACGCTGACCTCACGGTCGGCGGACGTTCCCGTGCACGAACCCATCCGCGTCAACGCCGACGGAATCCCGCGGTGCTGGTGGTGCGGTGACGACCCGTTGTACGTGGACTACCACGACAACGAATGGGGACGCCCCGTCACGGATGCAGACAGGTTGTTCGAGAAGATCTGCCTCGAGGGCTTCCAGTCGGGGCTCGCATGGATCACGGTGCTGCGCAAGCGTGAGAACTTCCGCGACGCGTTCCGGGGTTTCACGATCGATGCCGTGTCCGAGATGGACGAACGCGACGTCGAGACTCTGCTGACGAACGCGGGCATCATCCGTCACCGCGGGAAGATCGAGGCGACCCTGAACAACGCGCTCCGTGCACGCGACATGCGCGATGCCGGCATCGATCTGGTGTCGCATGTCTGGTCGTTCGCGCCGCGCGCGGAGCTCGGTCGCGAGACGTCCGAATGGCCCGTGACGACGTCACCGTCTGCGATTGCGCTCTCGAAGGACCTCAAGAAGCGCGGCTGGAAGTTCGTCGGGCCCACAACCGTGTACTCGTTCATGCAGTCAATGGGGCTGGTCAACGACCACTTCGGCCCGTGCCACGTGATCGATGACTGTGAGTCCGAACGGAAGGATGCACTCACCCGCGTGGGTTGAGCATGTCCTCGGCGTTCTGGCGGACCTGCCAGTCACGATCGTCGAGAGCGGCGCGCAGCACGTCATCGACGCGGGGATCGTCGAACGGGGCGAGAGCGAGCACGGCACGGCGGCGCACGGTCGGCTTGTCCGAACACGCCGCAATGATGGCATCGAGTCCGCGCGGGTCACCGAGGGACCCGAGTGCCGCCGCCGCTGCCTCCCGCACGAGGGGCTCGTCGTGCCCCGTGGTTGCCGCAATCAATGCCTCGACTTCCTCGTCGCCGGGCTCGGTGCGTTCACCGATGCACCACGCACTCATCTCCGCCACGTACACGTCAGGGTCACCGAGCAACGGCACCACGTTCACTCCGGCGTGCCCTGCAGCAAGTTCCACGGCGGTGCGGCGGACCTCTGCGTCGCTGTCGCCGAGAGCGGTCGTCAGGTCCGCGGGTGTCAGGTCGCCGATGCGCGCCAATGCCCGCAGGGCACTGCTCCGGAAAGCGGCGTCGACGGAGACGAGCCCTCCGCGCGCGGTTGCCACGTCGTTGTCGAAGCCCGCGGCGATGATGTCGAACCGGGTGGTTGCCACGTGACTCAGGAGCGCAACAGGCCCGAGACCAGGTTGAGTGCAAGGGCAAGGGCGAAACCTGCCAGGCACGCGATGACCGCGCCGAGGACCACGGAACCGCCCGCGAGCATGCCGAGCGACCGCTTCCACTGGTTGCGGTTCGGTTCGCGGTAGAGCGGCGTGGGCTTCTGGTCGACCCGCACCACCGCGGGGCGCTTCGGCGTGGCAGGCTTCATGCGCGACACGGTCCCGAGTGCAACGAGCGCGAGGGCCACCACCCACAGGGCGCGCACGGCGGTCCCGGTGGTGGAAGTGGCGAGAACAGTCAGTGACAACAACATGACAGACACCAGCGTACCCCTCCCTCCCCCCGAGATTCCGCCGACACAGGACGATGCCTCACGACGGCTTGTCATCGCGGTACCACTCGTCACGCTGTCGTGGTTGGTCATGCTGGTGATCCTCGTCATGGCAACGGTGCGCATCCAGCGCTGGGAAGTCGCGCCCGGGGAGGCGATGCCCGTGTCGCCCCGCATCAGCTTCGCCGCGTCGGAAGGTTCAGGCGGGGACGTCCCTGACCGGTACCCGGCCGACAATGGCATACGTTTCGTCACGGCGTTCGGCGGACAACTGTCCGTTCTTGACTCCGTCCTCGGTTGGCTCGACCCCCACGTGCAGATCGACACGTACGAGGAGCACTTCGGCCAGCAGACCCCCGCGACGTCGCGTCATGTCGGCTTCCAGTCCATGTACGGCGCGAAGCAGGTGGCCGAGTACGTGGCAATGAAACGCCTCGGCATGGACGCGAAGTTCGTCGAGGGATTCGTGGCCGTCAACGAACTGGTGTGCGAGGACGATCCTGCACCGAAGTCGGCGTGCAAGGTCCTCGAGGTCGGCGACACCATCGTCTCGCTCGACGGGACGCCGACCCCCACGCTCACCGCACTTGCCGCGGCACTGAAGGGGCGGGTTGTCGGTGACGAGGTCACGCTGACGGTCGTGTCGTACGGTGACGAACCGGACTCGTCGTCGGCGCAGAAAAAGCGCACGGTGCAGTTGATGGCGAACCCTGACGACACGTCCCGGGCGATCATCGGTTTCATCCCGGCCGACACCCGCACGGTGGAACTGCCGTTCGACGTGAGGATCTCCACTTCGGACATCGGCGGACCATCGGCTGGCCTGGCGTTCACGCTCGGTCTGCTCGACGACCTCACACCGGGCAACCTGATGGGCAATGGTCGCGTGGCCGCGACCGGCACGATGGCCCCGGACGAGACGGTCGGTGCGATCGGTGCTCTGCACCAGAAGGCAATCGCCGTGCGCGACGCCGGGGCGACGCTCTTCCTGGTGCCGGCCGGTCAATCCGCCGATGAGCTCGCTGCCGCCCGCGAAGCTGCGGGGTCCGGGGTGACAATCGTTCAGGTCGGCACCCTTGGGGAGGCCCTCCGCGTTCTCGAGGAGAACGGCGGCGACCCCTTGCCGTCCAAGTAGGGCAAGGGTCGGCGGGCCGCCGTCCGCGTGGATTGCCACCATTTGAGTTATCCACAGCCCTACTCTTGACGCCCAATGGCTATTTCTTTCTCCCGACCCGACCCGTCGTCGCCGTCCGCGGTGGCCGCAGCGTCGTTCCCGGTCTCCCGTCGGGGGTACGACCAGGGCGAAGTTCGCGATTTCCTGCGCATGGTGTCCGCCGAACTGGCCCGCCTCCAGGAGCGCGAGCGTTACCTCGAGAGCGAACTGCGTGCCCTGCAGACCCGCGGCATGTCCGGCCCGGGACGACTGGACGAGGAAACCGTCACCACGCTCCTCGGGGAGGAAGCTGCGCGCGTCCTCTCCACTGCCCGTGACGCGAGCACCCAGATCCGCGAGCGAGCGGAGGAGTCCGCGACGCGTCTCGTGAAGGATGCAGCCGACGACGCCACCCGTATCCGCGAGTCGGCGGTGCTCGAGGCACAACGCATCCACGACGATGCCCAGTCGGATGCCAATGCAGAGGTCGAGATGGCCAAGCAGCAGGGCCGCGACATGGTGAACGAGGCACGCGAGTACCGCGAGAAGGTCCTCTCAGAACTTGCGCGACGTCGTGACGCCGCACGTGCGCAGATCGAGCAGTTGCTGCACGGCCGTGACCGTCTGATGAACGCGTTCGAACGTGCCCGTATCGCATCCGAGAGCGTTCTCGACGAACTCCACGGTGCGCACGACGAGCCGGAAACTCTGGTGAATCTCGCACCCACCACGGGTCCGATTCCCATCGTCAACCCGCACCACCCGTCCGTCACCGCCTACGACCAGGAGATCCACACGGAGGTTGCCGCAGCAGTCGAGCACGCCGAGGAGATCGTGAAGCCCGCTGGTGCCGTGATCGACATGTCGCTCGACGAGATCTTCGAACCGACCGCCGACGAACTCGCGTCGATCGACGCGGAACAATCCGTTGACGTCGACGACGTTCCCGAGATCGAGGTCATCGAAGATGCCGACGTCCGTGTCGATGAACCGCTCGAACCCGTCGAGGTCACCGGACTTGTTGAGGTCGCAGAAGAGGTAGCAGTCGTCGACCGCGCAGACATCGGCTCAACCGAGCCGGAGGAAGAGCCCACCGCGACGAACGTCGTGTCCCTGTTCGGCCGCAGGAACTCCCCGGTCCCGGAGGTCGCGCCCGACATGCCCGAAGTCGCGGAGTCCCCGGTGGTTGAGGTCATCGACCACCCCGTGAACGACACGCCGAAGAAGGACACGAAGGCCGATCACTCGGTGGACGACATCTTCGCCAAGCTCCGTGCAGGCAGCACTCAGACAGTCGCGACCGCCGCCACCGAGAAGGCCGAGGAGACGAAGACCGCGGAGCCGAAGGCAGCAAAGGCGAAGAAGGCAGACAAGCCTGCTCCGGCAAAAGCCAAGGCGCCGAAGGTGATCGAGGCAGTCGTCGACCCGGCCCGTTTCGCCGGGCGCAACGAGGCAATCGCGCCGCTGGTGCCGAACGTCGCCCGCAAGTTCAAGCGCGTCCTCGCCGACGAGCAGAACAACGTCCTTGAGCACCTGCGCGGGAAGCGCTCGTCGCTGGAGATGGACGCCATCATCGGCACGGTCGACGAACAGGCACAGCGCTACGCGGCAGCAATCGCCGAGGACTCGATGGCAGCCGCCGGTGCGGGTGCGAAGTCCATGAAGGACGCACGCGGATCCTCCAAGCGCGTCACACAGAAAGTTGTGAACGCAGCCGCCGTGAAGGCAATCGCCGACGGTCTCGTTGCGATGTTCCGCGAGGACACCCGGATCGCGATCGGCGAGGCCGAGGGCGACAGGGGGATCCTGGCCAGTCTGATGCGCGACGTCTACCGCAAGTGGAAGATGAACGGGATCGACGAACACGTCGATGACGTGGTGTGTGCCGCATTCAACACAGGTGCCTTTGTCTCCCTCGAGCCGACGGCAGACATCGTGTGGATGGTCGATGCCGATGCGCCCTGCTGCGGTGACTGTGCCGACAACTCGCTCGCCGGCCCGGTGACGAAGGGTGCTGATTTCCCGACCGGCCACGCGCATCCCATGGCGCATGCCGGCTGTCGCTGCCTCATCGGTCCCGCAACGCACTAGCGTTCGCGGACGTGAGCAACCCCAATGACGTTCCCCCCCGTCGTCCAGGACCGCCGAACTTCCCGAATTTGACGTTCAAGCGCCCGAGCAAGGGCCGCGTCCTCGTCTCGGCGGTGATCGCGGTCATCCTGCTGCTGCTGTTCAGCGCGAGGGGACTGTCGTCGTTCTTCGTGAACCTGTTGTGGTTCGACAGTGTCGGGCGCTCCGACGTCTACTGGGGGATCCTGCGCAGCAAGGTGGAGCTCGCCGTCATCTTCACGGTCGGGTGTGCCGTGTTCCTCTGGGTCAACCTCATGCTTGCCGACCGACTTGCGCCGTTGACGCTGCCGAACACCCCCGAGGACATGGCGGTCATGAAGTTCCGGGAGGTGACCGCGCGTCATCGCGGCAAGTTGCGCACCGCAGTCGCATTGCTGATCGGGCTCATGCTCGGGCTCCCGGCGTCGGGACAGTGGGAACAGTGGATGATGTTCCGCAACCGGCAGGCATTCTCCGTCGGTGATCCGCAGTTCAAGGCGAACGTCGGGTTCTACGTGTTCCGTCTGCCCTTCGCCCAGTTCGTGGTCGCATGGGCGTTCGGGGCCCTGGTCCTCGTCATCCTGATCTCGATCGGCTTCCATTTCGTGAACGGCAGCATCCGCCCGCAGGACCGCGTGCAGCGGGTGACGCCGCAGGCAAAGGTGCACATCTCCGTGCTCATCGCGGGTGGCACGTTGCTGCGTGCCGCCAACTACTGGTTGTCGCGGTACGAACTCACCGGTTCGCAGCGCGGCGTCGTGCGGGGTGCGCTCTACACCGACGTGAACGCGCAGTTGCCCGCCATCAACCTGATGATCCTCGTCTCGTTCGCGGTCACGCTGTTGCTGCTGTGGAACGTGCGGCAACGCGGGTGGCGCCTGCCGGTCCTCGGCGTGGGGCTGTGGGTCGTGGTCGCGATCGTCGCGGGCAGCGTGTACCCGGCACTCGTGCAGAGGTTCGTGGTGCAGCCGAACGTGAGCACGCGCGAGCTCCCGTACATCCAGCGCAACATCGAGGCCACGAAGGCGGCAATGGGACTGGAGAACGTGGAACGGGTGTCCGTCGACTACTCGAACATCACCGCATCCGACGTTCAAGCCGACGATGCGCCGCTGCGCGACGTCCGGCAGCTCGATCCGACTCAGATGCGTGACCGGTTCTCCCTGGATCAGGGTCTGACATCGTTCTACGGTGTCAACGACCTCGACGTCGACAGGTACTCGATAGACGGCCGCACCCAGCAGGTTCTCGTCGCGGCCCGCGAACTGAACCCTGCCGGGCTGCCGAACAAGACGTGGGTGTCACAACACCTCATCTACACGCACGGTTGCGGTGTGATCGCCGCCCCGGCCAGTGTCGCCACCAGCGACGGCCGTCCCAGCTACATCGATCTCGGGGTGAAGCGCCCGCAGATCTACTTCGGCGACGGTCTCGACGGCTACGCGGTGGTCGGGACGAACCAGAAGGAGCAGGCGTGCACCGGTGCAACCGAGACGTCGTTCTCGGCGGACTCGGGCATCAAGGTGAACAGCACGGTCCGCAAGGTGGCCCTCGCCGTGAATTTCGGTGAGTTCAACCTGTTCGGCTCCCGACTGGTGGACAATGACTCGCGCTTCCTGTGGGTGCGCGACGTCCGTGCCCGCGTGCAGAAGATCGCCCCGTTCCTCCACTACGACGGTGACCCGTACCCGGTGGTCGTCGACGGGAACATCAAGTGGGTCATCG
>JBEDDY010000175.1:0-4545 GCA_041176025.1 Actinomycetota bacterium
GAGGACGATGGTCTGTCGATCGACGGGGGCACCCCTCTTCGTCCCGTGAGGCCCCTCGCCACCCACCACGACCACAGGCTGGCCATGGCGTTCGCGCTCATGGCACTCGGCGGGCAGGACGTGGACATCATCGATGCAGACGTGGTGAGCAAGAGCTGGCCCTCGTATTTCGCCGACATGTCGGGCGTCCTCGGTGCCGCGAACGTGCTCCACTAGCCTCTGCCCCGTGAATCCCGTTGTTGCCGCCTTCGACGTGGATGGCACGCTGACCGTTCGGGACTGCGTGTTCCCGTTCCTCTTGAGAGTGGGTCGCGGCCGGTTCCTCGCGCGCCTTGCGGTTCGCCTCCCGGCCATCATCCGTCTCGCTGCAACTCGTGACAGGAACGGCCTGAAGGAGTTGTTCGTTTCGGCCGGTCTCGGCGGACGGGACGTTGAGTCCGTCGATTCGCTGGGAAATGAATTTGCCGCCACGGTCGCCTCGGGGTGGATGCGACCCGATGTCAGCCGCAGGTTGCGGTGGCACCAGGACGAGGGACATGTGGTCGTGCTGGTGTCGGCATCGCTGTCGCCGTACCTGCTCCCGCTCGGGGAACTGCTCGAGGTGGATGCCGTGCTGTGCACCGAACTCGAGCAGGAGAGCGGTGTGTACACGGGTGCGCTCCGTGGCCCGAACTGCAGGGGAGACGAGAAGGTCAACCGACTTCGCGAGTGGGCGGCCGAGGCCGGGTTGCCGGGTGACGACTGGTTGCAGTACGCATACGGGGACTCCGCCGGTGATGCCGCATTGCTGCAGGCCGCAGCGAGCGGAACGAACGTTTCGAGGACGGAGGTGCCCGCATGATCGCTGCCGTCATCCGTGAGGCACGTCCGAAACAGTGGTTGAAGAACGTCCTGGTGTTCGCTGCGCCCGCGGCGCTGGGTGACCTGTCGTCGTCCCTCGTCATCAAGTCGGCAGTCGTCTTCGTGGCGTTCTGCTTGACGGCGAGCGGCACCTATTTCTGGAACGACATAAAGGACGTCGAAGCGGACCGCAGGCATCCGAAGAAGATGAACCGGCCCATCGCCAGCGGTGCGGTCCCTCTCGGAGCGGCCCGCGTCATCGGCACACTCCTGCTGCTCGGCGGACCGGTCACGGCATTCCTCGTGCGCCCGGAGGCCGGCGGCGTCGTCGGTCTGTACGCAGTGCTCACGATCGGTTACAGCGTTGCGTGGAAGCACGTGCCCGTCGTCGACCTTGCGATCGTCGCGAGTGGCTTCGTCCTGCGGGCAATGGCGGGAGCCGCCGGCACCGACACCCACATGTCGACGTGGTTCGTCCTGTGCACGACCTTCGGTTCGTTCTTCATTGTCACGGGCAAGAGGTTCGCTGAACTCATGGAAATGGGCGACAACGCGACCGCCACCCGAAAGTCGCTGGCCGCCTACACACTGCCGTACCTGCGCCAATTACTGGCGGTCTCCTGCACCGCGACCGTATTTTCTTACTGCCTGTGGGCCTTCGAGAACGGGGAGAACGCCGCAGGCTCGGTTCCGTGGCACGGTCTGTCGATCGTGCCCATGGTTCTCGCGCTGCTGAGGTACCTGCTGGTGCTCGAGAAGGGCGGTGGTGAGGCTCCCGAGGAAGTGTTCACCAAGGACCGTGCGTTGCAGTTGTACGGACTCGCGTGGGCGGTCGTGTACGGGCTCGGTGTGTACGCGGGATGACGGTCACACGGGCATCCTGAAGGCCGCCCGTGCATCCTCGTAGAATGGCGAGATGCCGAAGCAGCGACTCTCTGGGTGGGGCCGGACTGCATGGACCGTCTCCGACACCGTTCAGCCATCCGGCGAATCCGACATTCGAGCGGCACTGTCTGCCGCCGGGGACCGTGGCGTGATCTCGCGGGGGTTGGGTCGTTCCTACGGCGCTGCGGCCCAGAATGCCGGGGGACAGGTGCTGTTGCTCGCTGGAAGTCCCGTCGGCCAGCCACTGGACCTTGACGAGTCGACAGGAGTGTTGACCGCTCCCGCGGGGATGAGTCTCGATGACATCCTGAAGTACTCGGTTCCCCGTGGTTGGTTCGTGCCCGTCACACCGGGCACCCGGTTCGTCACCGTCGGCGGTGCGATCGGATCGGACATCCACGGCAAGAACCACCACTTCGACGGGAGCTTCGGCCAGCACGTGCTGTCCCTGCGCCTGATGCTCGCCTCGGGCGAGATCGTCGTGCTCTCGCCCGACGACAACCCATCCTGGGTCTGGGCCACCGTCGGCGGAATGGGCCTCACCGGTGTGGTGATCGACGCTCGAATCCGGATGCTACGCATCGAGACCTCGCGCGTGCGTGTGGAGACCGAGCGTCTGGCGGATTTCGATTCGGTGGTGGCCGCAATGTCTTCCGACGGCGAGGATGACTCGTACAGGTACTCCGTGTCATGGGTGGACCTGGTGGCGACGGGGAAGTCAATGGGTCGGGGGGTGCTGACACGCGGAGACCATGCCGCTGCCTCCGAGGTGAGCGGTGGGGACGTGCTCGCGTACGACCCGAAGGTGCGTCTGGCGGCGCCGGGGTGGGTCCCCAACCAGCTTCTGAACAAGCTGTCGATCAAGGCCTTCAACGAGGTGTGGTACCGCAAGGCCCCCGCCAAGAGGCATGTGGGCATCGAGAGCATCCCGACGTTCTTCCATCCACTGGACGGGGTGAAGAAGTGGAACTCCCTCTACGGGACGCAGGGCTTCATCCAGTACCAGTTCATCGTGCCGCTCTCGGAGGTCGAGGTTCTGCGGAGGGTGATCGAGGCGTTTGCAGGCCAGGGGGTCGCCTCGTTCCTTGCCGTCCTGAAGCGCATGGGTGCACAGAATCCCGCTCCCATGAGTTTCCCGACGGAGGGATGGACTCTCACGCTCGACATGGCGGCGGGCATCCGGGGCCTTCCCGAACTTCTGTCGCGAGTGGACTCGATGGTGCTCGACGCAGGTGGACGTCACTACCTGGCCAAGGACTCCCACGTCTCTCCGGTCGCGGTGCGCAGGGGGTACCCGCGCTTCGCCGAGTGGCAGGAGGTCCGCAACGAAATGGATCCCACGATGTTGTGGAACAGCGATCTCGCACGCCGTCTGGGCCTGCTGAACAGGGGAAACTGAACATGAAAAACGGAGTCGGGGTTCCGCAGAACATCGTCCTCTTCGGGGGGACCAGCGAGATAGGCCAGGCAATTGTCGCGGGTCTCGTGCAGCCGGGTGTCGCCAACGTCTCCCTCGTGTGCCGCAACGTCGATGCCGCGTCGGTGTTTGCCGAGTCGTTGGGGGAACGTTTCGATGATCTTGCCGTTGACGTCGTCAGGTTCGATGCAGCGGACCACTCCGCGATGAGGGCCATAGTCGACGAGGTGGGCGACAACGGTCGCGACATCGACGTCGCGGTCGTCGCCCAGGGTGTCCTCGCCGAGGGCGTTGACTATTTCGCTCACCCGGAGAAGGTGAACGAGGTGATGTCGGTGAACGCCACCGCCACGATTTCGCTCCTGTATGCGTTGGCCGACCGGATGCGCCGCCAGGGGTACGGCCGCATCATCCTGTTGTCATCGGTGGCCGGCGTGCGCGTGCGAAAGGGCAATTCGGTCTACGGGGCGTCCAAGGCGGCGGTGGATTCGCTCGCCGTGGCGCTCGACCACGAGCTCGAGGGCACCGGAGTGTCGGTGCTCGTCGTGCGTCCCGGTTTCGTCGAATCGAAGATGACCGCGGGAATGAAGAAGGCGCCGTTCTCCACGACGCCCGATGCAGTCGCAAATATCGTCATTGGCTCCGTGAACGGCAGCAGGACAGTGGTCTACGCCCCGTCGATCCTGCAGTACGTGTTCGGTGTGTTCAGGCTGCTCCCGCAGGCCGTCTGGCGCCGTTTGCCCCTCGGCTGACACCTTCCGTCAGGGGCTTCCGTCAGGGGATCGCCCCGAACACCACGTACATCCCCGTGACAGTCACGAGACCCGTTGCCATGATCAGCATCGTGACGGGCCACCATGTGTCCTCGTCGTCGCGCAGCATGCGGGCCGCCGGGATGAGAAGGGGGAAAGCAGTGAAGAGAAATCTCGGACGTGCGGTCACGGTGGCCGGCAGGAGCATCAAGACCAGGACCGATGCGCTGAATGCGTCGTACATGGCGGGCAGCCGGTGCCGTCTTGCGCACCAGATCGCCAGCACCATGGCCACCACCGATGCCATCGTCAGCATGCTCGTCGGGGACGACACCGGGTGCAGGAAGAAGTCGAAAGTGCGCTGCAGGGCGGTCACCCCGAAACTCGTGCCCTCGCGCCATGCCTCTCGTTGCACCCGGAACCAAGCCCAGTTCTCTCCCGTGTGGTGACGCAGGAACACCATGAACGAGACGAAGCCCAGGGGTGCGAGCGCCGGTGCAATCAAGGCCTTCCATTCCCGGTCGTTCTTGATCGCAAGAAGGGCGGCGACTCCGCATGCGCTGACGAGCGCCAGCCCGTTCGGACGTGCGGCTGTGCCGACCGCTGCCAGCAGCCCCGCCATGAGCCATTGCCTGCGGGCGAGGGCCAGGA
>JBEDDY010000176.1:0-2565 GCA_041176025.1 Actinomycetota bacterium
CTACGGCGCGAAGGGCGAACTCGAGTCGCAGATCACTTGTGCGTTCACCGCCGACATGATGCACGACCTGATGTCGCGCCTGATCGGCCGCGAGCAACTGTGGGGAGTGAACCCGTCTGCAGTGGCGCCGGCTTATGACTTCGTACAGAAGTACCGCGACCCTGCGTTCCTCGTCGGCTTGTTCGACCAGCAGGGACCGCGTCACCTGGCACAGGACTTCGAGATGGTGCAGGACACCTTCCGTTCGTATGCGAACAAGGAGATCGCACCGCGCGCAGAGCACGTGCACCGCCACAACGCAGACGTCCCCGAAGAGGTCATCTCCGGTCTTGCCGAGATCGGCGCGTTCGGCCTCAGCGTTCCCGCCGAGTACGGCGGCTACAGCGAGGGCGGCGAAGGCGAGTACATGGCGTCCGTTATCGCCACCGAGGAACTGTCGCGCGGCTCGCTAGGCATCGGCGGTTCGTTGATCACCCGACCGGAGATCCTCACGCGTGCGCTCGTCAAGGGCGGCACCGAGGAGCAGAAGCACGAATGGCTGCCGAAGCTTGCGACCGCCGAGGTGCTGTCTGCCGTCGCCGTGACCGAGCCGGACTACGGCAGCGACGTCGCCGGCCTGAAGACCACCGCGGTGGAGGCACCCGGCCCGAACGGCGAGGCCGGCTGGCTGATCAACGGCGTGAAGACGTGGTGCACCTTCGGTGCACGTGCGAACGTTCTGATGCTGCTCGCACGCACCGATCCCGACCGCTCGAAGACCCACCGCGGTCTCAGCCTGTTCATCGTGCCGAAGCCCGTCGGCGACGCGCACGGCTTCATGTTCACCCAGGACGGCGGCGGGAAGATGGAGGGTCGCCCAATCGACACCATCGGATACCGCGGCATGCACAGCTACGAGATCGCGATCGAGAACTGGTGGGTGCCCGAGACGAACCTGATCGGCGGACGCGACGGGCTCGGACGCGGTTTCTACCTGCAGATGGAGGGCTTCGAGAACGGCCGCCTGCAGACAGCGGCGCGTGCCGTCGGCCTGATGCAGGCTGCGTACGAGTCCGCCCTCGACTACGCGCAGAACCGCAACGTGTTCGGCCAGAACATCGTGGAGTACGAGCTGACCAAGGTGAAGCTCGCGCGCATGGCCGTCATCATCCAGTCGTCGCGACAGTTCGCGTACGCCGTCGCCCGCCTCATGGGCAAGGGCGAGGGTGCGATGGAAGCGAGCATGGTCAAGGCGTACGTGTGCAAGGCAGCCGAATGGGTCACCCGCGAGGCACTGCAGATCCACGGCGGCTACGGCTATGCCGAGGAGTACAGCGTGAGCCGTCTGTACGTCGACGCGCGCGTCCTCTCGATCTTCGAGGGCGCCGACGAGACGCTGTGCCTGAAGGTCATCGCACGCCGCATGTGCGACACCGTCGCGAAGTAACCGGCACGGGTTGCGCCGGGAGGCGCGTCACTCCGCGAACAACGCGACAATGTCCGCGAGCGACCGGATGCGCATGCCGTCGAACAGGTGCGCCGCGTCGTCGAACGGGTCGAAGAGCACCGGCGTGAGCCCCGCGGCCGACGACCCCTGCACGTCCATGGTGACGTTGTCGCCCACGTAGGCGATGCGCTCGCGGTCGATGCCGTCGAAGTGCGGCAACGCAAACTCGAAGATCGCGGGGTCCGGCTTCGCGACTCGCACAATGTCGCTGTCCACCACGCACAGAACGCTCGGGTGCACGCCCTCGCCCACCTGACAGAGCCCACTGCGCTGCAGCACGGACTCCACCTGGCCGCTCGCGTTGCTGACGATGCCGATCGGCACACCGAGCCTGTTCAGTTCTGCCAGGCCGTCGCGTGAACCCGTAATCGGCGCGCGCCAGATGTGGGCGTTGCGCACACGGGCCAGCACGTACGCCGCCTCTGCCCTGTTCTGTTCCGGCACCCCGACCGCTTCCACGAACGCCGCGTTGAAGTCGGACCAATCGTGCTCGGGAGAACCGTTCGCGCTCTTCACTGCCATCGCCGAGTAGTGGGCACGGAAGTAGATGTCGTGGTCCGTGCCGGCGCCGTAGTACGCGAGAGTCGGCACGAGGACAGCCGGGTCGGGGAACATCAACACCCCGCCCACGTCGAAGAGAACGGCATCGAACGGGCGGGGCATGGCTCAGTCGACCGTACCCGCAGGGACCACCCATTCGGTGGGTTGACCGGTCACCGAAGAGATGATGTCGAAATCGGAGTCGTAGTGGAGAACCGTCGCGCCGATCTCCTCGGCTGCCGCGGCCACGAGTAGGTCAGGGATCTTTCTGCCGCGCTGGCTTCGCGACGCGAGCAATGCCTGCACTTGCAACGCCCGGTCAAAATGCGATTGCGTGAAACTGATGAGCGGGAACGACCCGAGCACACCGGTCAGTTCGGACCATTCGTCACCGTTGCGCGCCGAGCACCCGACTTCGAGGTCGATGATGGACGTCCGGCCGATCTCTCCCGCCAGTGCCAGGGTCCGCACGACCGCGCGCACACCGTCGGACGACACGCGCTTCACCACGCTGGTGTCGAGCATGTACTTCACTGCCA